>CACXDP010000215.1 GCA_902766445.1 uncultured Coriobacteriaceae bacterium | reverse complement strand
TTCTCGTCCCCTCGCGGGGCTGAGGTCATTTCAACATGATAAGGTTAGGCCAACAATAGAAGGAGAAATCATGGTTCTCGTCCCCTCGCGGGGCTGAGGTCATTTCAACTGGCTGGAGACGCTCGAGGGCCCGACTGCCGAAGAGCTTGTTCTCGTCCCCTCGCGGGGCTGAGGTCATTTCAACCGTAGGCATCGAGTCTGGTCGCTATAGCGACTTTGTGGTGTTCTCGTCCCCTCGCGGGGCTGAGGTCATTTCAACATTGCAACCGATAACATCCACGCTTTCATTCAGGGCGTGTTCTCGTCCCCTCGCGGGGCTGAGGTCATTTCAACACGAGAATGTCGTCGTCCGCATTTACTCGGACTATGATTGCACGTTCTCGTCCCCTCGCGGGGCTGAGGTCATTTCAACCCTCTGGCCTTCAGTGAGAACACGTGCAATAATAGTAGTTTTGCCAGTTTGCCACAAGCACAGATTCGGGAGAGCACGATACATACTGACGCGAGGCACCTACACCCGAGTATCCCGTCCATCAACCTGTAGCATCTAGCGACCGCCTTGCAACCATTGTCCAGTCCAGCATTCGACACCCGATTGGCAGCATCCGGGCACCCACAGACAAAACTCACGCCTATACGGTATCCAGCTTAGGTTTTTCTCGCGGCTTGCGCAAACAATACTCATATTCGCCATCGCCAATCGTCAATAGGGCCGCATGTGCAATCAGATACGCCGACCCATCACAGGCGCGCTATCCGCTGAATGCCGCTCGCCATCGGTCATACCCACACCCAATCAGCCCAGAATGACAAACCGCATGCCGAACTCACCAGAAATCCACCGGTACCCGCCACAACCGCACCGCCGCGATCTTTTGTGTGAAAGCCAGCATCGGCAGGCGCTTACGCGCTACGATCCTCGCATCGCACCGCAAAGAGTTACGCAGCAGGGAAAGGCACTCATGGCACACAACGACGGAAGAAACGCAGCTGAGGGTGTACGCACCTTCACGGTGGTCATCGAAGAGACCGTAGCGCAGGAGTTCCAAGTGGAGGCGTCGGACGCGGAAAGCGCGGCGGAAAGCGCGAGGGAGCTCTACTGCGCGGGAAACCTTGTGCTCTCCCCTGGCGAGCTTCAGTCCGCGCGGCTCTGTGTGGCGACAGATGGCGAGCTCGGCATCTGGGCGGACCTGTAGTCAGCAGTTGTTGAGCTGTCCTCGAGCGGGAACCACTGGCCGGGTTCCGATGCAATCCAGCGCACCGCCTCGTCGCGACGGATGTCATCGTCACTCGCCTGGTCGAGACTGCCAACGGGATCGCCCGTACCGCGCAAGACGTCAAGGTCGACCTTTGTTGCGCAGTACGTTGTGGGACCGTCGAAATCCTGGTCGAGGAGCACGCAATCACCTGTCGACGGCTTCCAAAGAGGACGCCCCGAGTCGAGATATGCACGCACACCATTCTCGGTAGACAGAAGCGGGGAGCCGTTTACGGCAAGAATCTCCTCCACGCACGACCGCAGCACATCGGCAGCGACAATCGCGTACCTTCGCGCCATCTCCGCCTCCGAAGTCGGCTCGCGGTTCATCACAGGTGATTCCTCTCCCTTACCCCGCGGAGAGCTGACATACGCAGCCGCACCACGAACCGCCTCGTCCCATTCAATCATGCGCTGCACAACTGACCTGCCGACGCGCAAGCAGAGCCCGTCCATCGCGCCTTCGTCGCCCGAGCGTCCCATGCCACTCCTCACCATCACCACCGTCACGACCGTGTCGATCGTGCCATGCTGATACAGCGTTGTATGCCCCACGCAAGAAACGATCGAATCTATCCACAAGCGGAAACCCGAAAATAGTGAGTTGATGTGTAATCGATACAAGTCACCTGGCCTTACCCCGTACCTCTCCTACCTCACTGAGGCACCGTCAAGTCACGTGGTCTTTCCTTGCGCAGTTGGTTCTCTATGCCCCACGATGCGTGCGTCATCGGCGTAAGCTTGCCATAGACGAGCGGTATGTCGATGACACCATCAAGGTCAAATATCGCCCGATCTAGCTTTTCGAAGGACACGATTGCCGCCGCGTCATTTGGGGAGATGACGTTTAGCGTATCCCGGTCCGCTGCTAGTATCATCGCGAGCCTCACACCGAATTTGGCGCACACCTTCTGTGCATCAATGATGTCCGACCCAAGGCTCATTTGATGTCGGAACGTCACCCGAACCCACGTATCGGCCTTCGTGAAATAGCCTGCTTCGCCATACCATCCCCGCCGCGTGAACTTCTCCACGAGCAGTTTGTTCAATGTCGCCTGCATGCCCTTCGCGGCACGCTTTCCCAAGCGAATCTTCGCATCACGCTCCGCGTAGAACCGAGTTGCTGAGTCAGCCCACAGGTTATCACCGATTATCTCAACTGCCTCAGCACCTTCAGGAGTCATCTCGGGCATGCCCCATGGCGGAGCGAACAACTGCACCTTCATTCTTCCTCCCCCAATCGCGGTGGCCAAAACCTAGGAGCGGAAGACTCGTACTCGATGACATACCTCAGGTCCATTGCTTCGGCATCGGGAAGCCATTTAGGCCTGTCTGTTGATTCCATAGAAGAGAAATCCGTGGTACCGCCGAACGCATCGGGCAGCATCTCTGGATTGAGTACCGACTCCCCATGTGCGTAGGCGCAGCATCTACCATCACGGTCTGTCGCGGTGTTATAACCGCATAGAGATGGATGATACTCAAGGACGCACCTACTCGAAAGAGAGATGGTTTCCTTATGCCCCTCTTCTGCGGTGACCTTCTCTATATCGCCGTTCTGCAACCTAACGGTAGTCATGCCCACTTCGTCACTACCGTGCTCTGCCCTCGCAGAGATATCATCAAGTAGTCTCTTTCTGAATGACTGACTTGACGTTTCTCCAGATACGCCACGATTCCAGAGAGCGCGTAAAGCCTCGGTCTGCAACGAGTTTCGAATCTCCTGGAGTTGCTGCGTACTGTCGTCAATAGCATCGCCGTCGAGTATGGACCGCCTAATGGTATCCGCAACCACTTCTGGGAATTCGCCCACAGCAAGGTTGTAGTCTTTAAGCCGCTGCCCGATTCTGGTGTACATCCGCTCTTCTACACTACGTGGATACCATACGTTAACGACATCGACAGATGATGCCTTTTGACCAAGTCTCGCCACGCGGCCGATACGCTGCTCGAGCCTTGCAGGCGTCCATGGAACATCAACGTTAACAAGCACGCGAGCTGCCTGTAGATTCAACCCTTCTGAAGCCGCATCCGAACAGAACATTACTTTGATTACTCCGCTATTGAGAAGGTCCTTAATCTGGTCTTTCGTGACCCTCTTTGTTACACCCTTTCGCGTGTAGTCGGCGCGCTGCCCCGTGTATACCCCGTAGCAAGTAGATCCGCCATCTACTTGCGACCAACGCTCAAGCAACGCATCAACCGTGTCTGTGTATCTAGAGAAGGCAAGCACTTGGTCGCCGGTTTTGAGACACTGAACAATGACATCAATTGCATTATCAACTTTAGGGTCGCCGTCTTTTGCCCGTAAACTCTCGAGCTTTGAAATGAGCGGAGGGATATCGGCAATCTCGATGTCGATAGCACGTTTGACCTGCAACGCATCCACGTCACCAAGTGCGGCGCGATACTCCTTAGCCACAGCAAAAGCAGCAAACTCTTCGTCAGTTTCGTTGCCGCCCAGCATTGCATCGTCCTCGTCCTCGTCATCCAAGTCACTCTCTATCAACCATTCGGAACGGTTAGACTGCGAAACGAGATTCTTCAAAGCGAGGAGCTTCGCCTTGCGCTTGACAAGGCTCCTGCCACACGAATGGAGTGATGAGGCCATTCGTTGCTGGTAGCTTGATTTGACAAAGCCATCGCTGAACTTCCTATCCGGAAAGAGCAGCTTCTCGGCCCCGAGGTACGTGTTTCCGATGTAGTAGTTAATGTCACCATAAAAGTTGGTGACATCCACGAAGCCCGTCAGAGTAATCGATTTGAGGTTTCGCTTTGGGAAGACGTAACCGATCTCCTCTAGCGACCTTCTCGTGTTCCTAACGGTGAGAAGACGCGCAGGATGAAGCTTGATGAACAGACTACGGAAAACACCCCAGTGCGTGCTAACGAGGTTTGCCCGCGCCTGCCTGTCATTGGTTGAGCTAAGCTCTCGCAGAAGCACGAGTTCGTCGTCGTTGAGTAGGCGAAGCGAAGGGCGCGCGTGTTCGATTACATCAAGAAGCAACAACGACGCTGAGCTCAATGCGCTAAGCTCGGGCGCTTCGTCGCTTGCCACAATTGAGAGCGATAAATTGAATGCCTTTTCCCTCGTCCAATAATGAGGCAGCCCAAGAAGGTTGAGAAGCGCATGGTATTCCACGGTATCTTTTTGCATAGGTGTTGCGGTTGCCAGAATCAAATGCGGAATCCTTGGCGCTATGTCCTTGAGAACGCGATAGAGCTTCGTAGCTTTACGCTTGCCACCGATGTCGATTGACACCCTTGCCGCATGGGCTTCATCAACGGCCAAGACATCAGGCAGCACCGCATCAGGCATGCTGAAGATATCACCCTGTTTGCTTGTCCCACGAGCGTATTGAGCAGAAATAAGAGCCACTTCTGGCATGTTCCGCCCAACGGGACAACCGTTTCGAACACTACGAACGTTTCCGTCGCAAGAAACGTAGCATTTATTCGCCGAATCATAGCGCCACGCGTCAATGCCAAAGTTTTCGCAGAGTTCATCCTGCCACTGGCTCAAGACGGACTTGGGCGTCAGGATAACTGCTCGCTTCACGCCACAGTATCGCACGAGGAAGGCAATCGTAGCTGCGACCTCATATGTCTTGCCGAGGCCAACTTCATCAGCATAGAGCACTCGCACCGGCCATCTGCTCAATCCATCGAGCACCGCCCTCTCTTGGTGCTGGTAAAGGGCAGGTATGACTCCTGAGACGAAGAAATATGAGGGCATCTTCGTGGCATCGAGAATGCTAGCTTGCTGCCTAAGACGTAGCCGCACCCTACTAATATAATCCCGACCAAGACCCTCTACGATAGCTTGCGCAAGCTCAGCCGTCAGATCCCGCACGATTAAGTCAGGCTCTTTGCCGCCCCAAGTCTTGTCAAAGATGCTTTGCTGTTTACGTACGCCATCCGCATCGATCCACGAACGGATCACCATCAGGTTCTCGAAATTACCGCCCAACCCCGACGCCGTCTCGTTTATGCTGCCCATGGCGGCAACGGCATCACCAGCGCCATCCCTCATGATGAGGAGCTTTGAGTGAAAAATGCTGTTCCCGCTCAGAGTATCAACAGCTTTCACCTCAAGAAAATGATTCTCAATCATCAACGCAACAGTAGCCAACCTGTCTCTTTGAAGCGAATCCGTCAAGCTGGCAATACCCGCAACTAAACACTGGCGGATAGCGTCTACACGCTCTTGGAGGTTTTCTGCGTATACAACTGCTTCCGCGACACCTTTGGGAAAGTCATGAATCCCAACAGCAAGCCTCATGCGACCGCCATGCCGATACATGCTGTCAAGGCCTTGGGAAATAGCTAATAAGGCCTCGAGATTGAAGTAGCCAGTTATCCGATCGTAGCTAGTCGATTGTTCGAGAACAGGCAGCAGAAACTCCTTGAGGATGAGCTCGCCCGAACTATAGTAGACAGATTCGAGGTCCGGCAGACTTCTGATTCCACACATTAGAGCTCCAGGGCATCGAGCACTGTATCACACTTGTCTTGGTCACTATCGATGCCGCCTCGGACAATTGCCTTTGATTCAGACATCCGCTCAAACATGCTCTTCATCCAGCTAACCTGTTTCTCGGAAAGCACCTTGCCGCGCTTTCGCTGTGCCCCAAAGCTCTTCAGCGCCTTTAGCTCTCTAGGAGGTAGTGATTTGAACTCCTCCGCACGCTTTGCCATGGCGTAGATCACATCGGGAGCGAGATTTGTCAAAGCCTGTTCGGTAGTGGGTCCCGCAACCTGAATCATTGCAGAATACACACGTTCACCGATCGATTCTGCAGCATCAGTGCCGTTGCGACCAGCACCGATTTCTTCCAGTGCAGCCTGAAACTCTTCCTCGCTTGCGTTGGCAAGTATCATCCAAGTGGTTATGGGAGGATTAGTGTCGGAAACCTGTCGAAGCATGTCATCATCCAGCTCACTGAGGGAGAGTAGCGAATCCAGTTCCGAGGGGGTGGCGCCTATGAATTCGGCAGTACCGCTTAGGTCCAGATTGGCAGAATAGTACTCCTCAGAAATGGCGGTCGCTTTGTCGTACAAGGACAGATCTGGGGCCGCCCAGAGCTGCTTAATCTTCACGAGGGAGTCAACCTTACTCATTTCACTTGCCCTCCTTCGTTTCGAGTCGCTTCATAATCCACTGATTCTTGATGCTAAAGGCTTTCCTTGAATCAATCGAATGCTTATCAATAAGCACCCTGAATATGGCTTCGGCTGTAGCTAGTACGCGTATCGTGTTTTGGTTTTCCTTGCCAGCGAAGAGCGGATGGTCCGTGTAAACAATTACCTGAAGCTCTGGTTCATCCTCGAGCTCGTCCTCGTAGATGTAGTCGAATGGCATACTGATGCGGTCGCTCGACGTCCACTCCTGCAGAGTGATGGGTATACAGACACCGTTCTCTAGAACAAGCTCGTCCTCTTTGATAAGAGTCTTCACCTTCTCGCTTACAGTACGCCTTGCAGGCTTCTCTTCAACTACGCTTTCCTCGACACCCTTCGGCTTCGGGATTTCCTTTTCGCTCAACTCGTAGGCATCTTGCATTTCAGAGACAATCTTCTTGCGCTCGGAAGGATTATTGATGTTGCCCTTACGACTGAGAGCACGAGAAGCTTTGACAACTGGCTTCAGGAACTCCGCCATAAAGGCAGATGCGACTTTCCAGTTTTCGGTTTGCTGCAGCCCTTGCTTATAGAAGGTAGCGTCAAGAAAGTCCATCTCGACCTCACCAAAGATGCGGCTTGTCATCAAGTGCGGCTTGAACCAGTCCTTGTTCCAAGAATTGACGAGCTGGCCGTTGCGGTAGATATTGAAACCGTATAATCCGTCGTTGTGAATCTGTTGGTCAAGCGCTGCCCAGCCAGTTATGTGGAGGGCATCGTTCGGACCGCAATAGATGTCAATTGGCACCATCGTGCCCTCAACATACTTCCTCTTCTCGGGAATAGCGGGATAAGACCCTTCGTCAGTCACGATGGTGATGTGGTCGCCAGTATCGATATGTCCCTTAAAAGCAGAGCCAAGATAAGCAATGACGGCAGATGCATGCGTGTCTTTGTCATTCAGGCGCTTGATGACGAAGGCAGATCCATGGCTTGACTTACCGAGTGGACTTGTTGGTCTTTCGGGCCCATCTTCGATAACAACATCCCACGCATCAGCGCCGGACGGCCTCTTACTGTACTCGGCAATATCGAAGGCCACGTGATACTCAACTGACGCCTCAATTGGACGGGTAAAGATCTCGTAGTACTTACCGAGGGTCGCGCACGAAGTCTTGAACCCCATCCCGAAGTGACCTTTTGCGCTTTCGCCACGTTCCATGTACCGCGACATGTCTTCAGCAATACATACAGCCCTCTCAAGGATGTCATCGGTCATGCCTTTGCCATCGTCTATTACGGCAATCTCTTTATTCCGAAGGTCAACCGTAATGTTCAGCTTGTCGTCACCAGGCCGCGCATCGAAACAGTTCGCCACCAGCTCACCGATTGCTTCGGCAACCGACTGGTTGGTGGCGCCTATTGTTTGCATCAGCCGCGGCGAAGGATAGTTCTTTACTGTTCGTTTGCCCATTTACAAACCAACCTCCCCGTCTAAACGTCCGCAAGTATTCTCCTACGTCATGGCTGATTCGGCAATCGTTTGTCCGATCAGGTGTACCACTCCCACCACGAGCGCATTGCCCATGCAGAACGCTCGCCTGCCGTCTGTCATTCCTGTGTCCGTCCAGCCCTTGGGAAAACCCTGCAACATGTCCAGCTCATCTGGCACGAGTCTGCGATACCTGCCGTCCTTGCACCTGATGATGTGCTTGAACCGTGACGCTCCTCTCCCGCCCTCGCCAGTGAGGATGGTGCGTGATGGGTTCTCCAGCAGATCGGGGAATGCCATCGATCCCTCGGAGTACCAATACTCATGGCCCGACTTCGACCTGCGCCGCTCGCGCTTTGCCCCTTTGAGGTATTCCCACTTGCCAAGCTGATCCTCTGACACAAAGAACTCCTCTGGCACTTCATCACTGGAAACAACGACGTCACCAAGCACAAGCCTCGGGCCGTCATAGCACTCTTTAACCGCACCAGTGAATGCCACACCACCCTGCATGACACCCGCGACTTCGAACGGGCTGCGCTCTCCTTCAGAATTGAATGAGTTGGTTATCTCGTATGGATCGGCTGATACGTCCACCTCGCGAATGATGCCCGGCACCTCGATTGGGAGCGCCTGTGCCATAACGCCGCCAGACATACGTGCGAGCGGGTTCCACTCCCCCGCGTCTCTTTCTGCATAGATGAACACACGCTTGCGTCGCTGCGGGAATCCATACTCAGCACTGTTCACCACACGCCACTCCACGGAATAGCCAAGGGAGTTCAGACACGAAAGGATAATCGCGAAGTCGCGTCCGCGCTGGCTGGCAGGGCTTTTGAGGAGACGGTCGACGTTCTCGAAGAGACAGTACTTAGGAGACTTGTGCTTGAGAAAACGATAGATGGACCACCAGAGCACACCTTTCTCGCCTTCGATACCACCGGCCTGGGATAGGGGCTTGGCCACACTATAGTCCTGGCAAGGGAACCCACCCACGACCATATCTACGTCGGGAATGCTAATCTCGTCAGCCTCGTAGCGGTCAAGGACGACGGCGATATCCTCGTTGACGCAAGAGCTCTCGCCAAAGCGACTCTCGTAGCAGCGCCAAGCGAACTGCTTCGAGTCCGTTCCAGGCGGCTCCCACTGGTTTGCCCAGACGGTCTCATATGGCCCCGCCGGAGGCTTCTCAAACTCGGGATGCTCAGCGCTGTGATAGCCGTCCAGCGCCAAACGGAAGCCGCCGACGCCCGCAAAGAGCTCGGCGACCCTAATGGTCGGTTTCGTGTCCACGTTTCTCCAATCGCTGCTGTGGACTCATTCGGTTGAAAACCATCATAAACGATCGGTGGGACATCTTCGTTACACTCCGATCACATCGCCGAATAGTCGTTTCCGAGATATCTAGATAATCAAAGAGGGGTAGACAGAGACTTGCAACGTGCTAGATGGCATAAACGACGAGGTTTATCGTCGCGGGATGACTCAGTGGCATGCTTAGCGACCGGTTAACGAAACAGCCGTTGTGGCGTAGCTGAATCGAAATCTTAGCATCCCTTCAGTTTGAATGGCAAAACATATAGTAATTCGCCAACGAGGTTGAACCGAAGGGTCTCTACAAACTCACGTTCGTGTCTTCGGCGGTCTATTCAATGCATCTCGATTCAATCTCTTACAGCTCGCCGTTAATTTAATATATGGCTGAAGGAACAATGAAGACTGGCTTAGGCAAATGTGATATTCAGTCTCTCGAATATTTCTATATTTTTTCTTGAATGCCTCAATTGCACATGTGTTCACTCCTGATTCTCAAAGATGTCACCAACTGGGATAACATCCTTTTCGCACACATAACCGATGAGCTGTGGATTCGGAACATTATCGATAGAGATGTAGCGGAAGCCTAAATTGTAACTGGAGATCTTGCCAGTATCTATGTCTTTAGTATCGACGGTTATGAGTGTGTCCTCGAAAGTGAAGAAGGCATTGTTCGTTGACCCTTTAAGTTCGATTCTGGCATCGCCGTTCCATTCATATGCCTGTTGATGTATCCTTGCTGCGTCGTCCTCTGTGGCTTCTTGGTCTATCGCAAGCAGCGCGTCACAGAATGTTCTGAACATATCGCTAGAAAACAAATCGTCACCCTCGTGCGGCTCAATATAGATTATTATATATTCTTCGTCGTTCGGAGACGATGTTGCGATGATATTTGTACCGTTGTTCGAATGCCCGACATATGTCTTCTCGTTTAGGTGTTTATTCATTAAACCAGGATGCCTGCTGCTCTCTTGAACGTACTCCACTGGGCTCTTGGATATCTCATTGTATCGTTGGAAAAAGTTCGCCACTACTGGATACTCGATTGCGTCAAGTTTCAATCTCTCGACTTCTTCTTCCTGTTTCTCTTCTTTTTTCGGTTTCTCAGAATCTTGCGCTGGCGTCACTGTTTTGCCTGTGGGTTTTGTTTTGGTGCGACTACCCGTACTGATGCTGAGAAAGTGCGAGCAAGATGAGATGTACAGAACAATCGCTATCACAAAGACGATGGGCAGACAGCCGTTGCTCTTGCTTGAGTGTCTCTTTGACATGAGGTCTCCTTTCCTCGCTGTTTGCTTAAAGGATATCAGATAGGCATCACATCTCACCCTTGCTGAAGATGCTGAGTAATAGGTTCCAAATTAACTGACGCTCAGATGGTTGGTTTGTGGCAGCATTGGTTCGCCCAAACAGCCACATAAGACCCCCACCGCAGGCTTCTCAAGCTCGGAGTGCTCAGCGCTGTAATAGCCATCCAGCGCCAAACGGAAACCACCGACGCCCGCGATGAGCTCGGCGACCCTAATGGTCGGTTTCGTGTCCACGTTTCTCCAATCGCTTCTGTGGACTCATTCGGTTGAGAGCCATCAAAAACGGCTAGAATGAGTCTCGTCATCAAACTGGTCGAGAAACACCCTGAGGTAATCGCGAAGCCCGTCATCAACCGCATACACGAAGGTGCCGTCAATACCTCTTGTCATGAGGGTCACATATATATTGAGGACGAACTCTCTCATCTCGTCATCACCTTTGCTTTTGGTAAAGCTGTCTTTGAGCTCGCGCTTATTGATGGCTATTTCGCCTCGCCTCTCGTCGTAGTACACTTCCTTTCCGAAGATGACGCCAGCGTAGTTGAGATCAAAGCCCTGCGTTCTGTGAATGCTGTAAATTGGTCTTTCCTGCCCTTTCTTGCCGTCACCTGCCCAGTGGTAAGTATCACCATCAATTACGATGTCTTCAGTTAATGCCCAGCCTGGTCCAGTCACGACTCTGCAGAGATTACGGTCATGCGCCGCGCTTATATACTCAATTGTTGTGTACAGCTCGGACGCACTATCGAATACCTTGAGTTGGTAGTCGTCAATTCTCCTATAGTCTTGAGGTCTGACATTTGTGCCTCGCAACAGCTTGCAAATGTAGTCGTAGTATCCGTTGCCGCCACGACATCGCATCTGAGAGGTCAATTTGATGGTGTTACTAAGCCGCGGTCTGCATATTGACTCAAATCGCTCCTTACCTATGTCCGTGGCTCGTATGAACTGGTCCTCATCGTAGAAGAGCACTTGAAGACGACTGCTATCAATAATCCAATCCAGTTCCGTCAGGTCATCCTCGGTGCGTGTAAAGGAGTCGCCCATGATAGACTTGTTGATTCGATCGAACTTTGCAAACAAATGCCGACCGGGTAGGTGATGCCGCCGGTATAGACGATGTGCTTCGTCTACGACTAGTAGGTCATAGTAACTGTCAACCACATTCTCTGGTGCAAGGACCATATCCTCTGAAAGGCCGTCGACGGACTTGAAGACGTCTCGCATAGTATCCCTTAGCTGACTCATTGGGACCACAAACCCAATTTTCCTGATGCCTTCTATCCCCTTACGAATTCTCCTGAGCTGATGCGCGTCACCTGAATCCTCCATCGATTCCCAGACTGGCAATCCTAAACTCATGTCAACTAGAAGCTTGAGTACATAGACAGCAAGGATAGTCTTGCCAGTACCAGCCCCACCATTCACAATAATCATTGACTTATTAGTAGGGTTATTAATGCAATGCAAGTGTCTCAGAATCTCATAAGCAGCCCTTTGTTGCTCTCCGTTGAGCGTCTTGTAAGGCGAATACTTGAACAGCTCAGAGTTCTGAATGTCTACCAGGCTGCGACTCACGATTCCGAGCTCCATAAGACGATTCCAAACCTCACAAAAATCGTCTTCATAAGCCTCTCGGTAGAAATAGTCGTGGTCTACAATAC
Organism: uncultured Coriobacteriaceae bacterium; assembly: GCA_902766445.1. Classification (GTDB taxonomy): domain Bacteria; phylum Actinomycetota; class Coriobacteriia; order Coriobacteriales; family Atopobiaceae; genus RUG440. The sequence continues at coordinate 3,469 of CACXDP010000215.1, read as the reverse complement.
CGAAGTTACCGTTTGTGAGTTCGCGCTTACCATCGGCGCTCATATACTTGATGAGAAATGATTCGAGATCAAGTATGACGGACTTGTTGAATGTCCTGTCACTAATGAGGCATATTCGGGTGAAGCGTTCAAAGGACTCCTCTTTCAGGTGCTGTTCCGTACGTCTAACGGCGTCTAGCGTCTCACCTACATACGCATGTGTATTGTTGTAAATGATATAGGTGACGGGCCAATTAGTACCAAAGCCCCAGTCCCCCATTTCCTTGACGCCATACCCGTCATAGGTGTAGTCCACAATCGAGAGCATACGAAAGCGCTTCCTTACCATAGATGCCGGTCATTCCAGGATACATCGAAGAAATAACCGTTATTAGCTTATGATCGACAATCGGTAGAAAATGGCTTCGTACGAAAGGCATTTATCCCGATACGATGGCATTCCTGCTCATCGCCAACATCCCCTTTCCGCCGCTCTCGCTATCGGAGCATGTGCTTAATCTGTTCCAACATGTAATCGTTGTTGAGCCAAAACGCTTGACGTGTCATCCAGCGCCCATCAGGCAGCGGTTCGGCATCGCGTTCCACGTTGCCAACCTCGATGCCGTTGGTGAGGCGGTAGGCGGACAGTTTCGCCCTCGGTCGAACATGTGCCACAAGATGATCCGAGATTGCGGGCAGGTCGTTGGAGTATGAGACCTTACCGGTTCTGCTGACCTTCTTCGTTAGCTTGACGCCTCGCCGAACTGCATCCCTCGTCCGTCGCCAACACTCTTGCACCGGTCCGTCAAGCGTATTCTCTGGCATGCCCCAGAGCCTACATCCACGAAGTATTGCGTTGTCATCAGCGTCTTTCTGAAACACGATAAGCAAGTAACGCATGTCAGACAGTAAGTCGCGCAACGCAGATTCCTCCCAATCATCCTCGGCAGCAAGCGCAAGGAAGTCAATGTTGAGGATTGGGCTGCTCTCCACGAGCTTCTTGCCATCCGGCTCAGGCCTAAGCGTCCGAACGCGTATACCCGCCTTCTCGAACTCCGCCGCACGGTCTCCCTTGATTCCAAGCAGGCGGTATGCGATGGTTGTCCACTGCGCTTTGTTCCCCGTGTATTCCAATTGAAGGATGGAACACAGCTCACGATCGGTCCTCCCCACGTGGCGGTTAATCGTGGTAGTAACGTATCCTGCGAGCGTCTGACGTTGCAACTCACGCGAATCGCGCACGATTTTTTCTGCCTCCGGTGCCCCCATCACGTAGTGGTTCAGTACGTAGTCCATGTAAGAGCGCTTGAACGAGAACGCACGAGCACGCGCTTGCCTGCCAGGCGCGTATATCGGCTGGTCGCGCATACTCTTCGCACGAGTCGCGCCTTTCGTGCAAGCACCGAGGTAATTAGTAATCGACTCGGAAAGCTCGTCAGCCCTTCCCTGCCGCACAAGATCCGTTATCCGCCTGTAGTCCTCCTCGATTACCTGTAAGTCCTCCTCAGGTGGAGTGAACATGAGCGTATATAGGATGCGCTGGTCGTAGGGGTCTTTGCCCCGTTCGCGCAGGTACCAAACAAGCAGAATGCGTTTGCATTTGTGCCAGAGATGCGACTCGTAGAGGCTGTCCGCCACTGGCTCGTCGTAGGCAATCATCGTGAGCACAAGACGCTCGCCGGCTGAGAGTTTGCCATTCTTGAGCCTGTCTGCGCACGTAGCCTTGAGCTCGACTCCGGCCTCAGCAAAGTCGGGTTCGCGGTCGGAGTTAGCGCGGTAGCCAAAGAAGCGCTCCTCCAATAAGTTTCCCATCCCTCCTTTGTAGCGACGACTGTTGTACTCACGGACGACGCCCTCGGGATAGATGCCCAAATCAAGCACGTCGCGAAAGGTCATGCCGACAAGCTGCGCGGCGCTCTTCTCCACTTGCTCGGCCGTCTGGTACTCGATCGTGATGTTGCGCATGTCGGACGGGACCTCTCTCTCGCGGTCTTCTTGCGACTAGCTTAGACCATCCCTCCCCTGACCGAACACCACGAACCGCTGAGGGGCGCCTCGTGTAACCTGGAGCGAGGAGGTGAGACATGCCAGCAAGCAGAAACGGCAAGCCATGGACGCGCGAAGAGACGCTCGCCGCGCTCGTGTTGTACATGCACCTCCCGAGGGGACTCTTCCACGCGCGGAACCGAGACGTCATCGCCCTCTCCAAAGGACTCGGCAGGACACCCGCGAGCGTCGCACGCAAGCTCAGCAACATCGAGCACTTCGACCCAAACCGCGATCCCGACGTTGTCGGCAGCTCGCACGGAAGCCATTGGGAGCGAGACATCTGGGCGGAATTCTCCAAACAGGGCGACAAGCTGCTCGAAGAGGCCATCGGCCACTACCGCGACGCCATGTGCCCCGACTACGCCATCGAGCACACGGGCTCTGACCTCGCGCTCGAAACCGTCGAGGGCAGAGACGTCGGCGTAACCACGACCAGGCGGCTCAACCAAGACCACTTCCGCAACCTATTGCTAGAGCTCTACCAGGGGAAATGCTGCGTTACAGGCCTCGGGGTCGAGCGCCTTCTCGTCGCCAGCCACATCAAACCATGGCGCGACGCCGACCCGCTCACCGAGCGCGTCGACGTGGAGAATGGCCTTCTGCTCAACAGTCTTCACGACCGCGCCTTCGACCAGGGCCTCATCACGCTCGACTCCGACTATCGGCTCGTCATGTCGCGCGAGCTCGAGCGACGGGCTGCAAGCGACGGGAGCGACGCCCTCGCATGGCTCTGTTCCACCCGCGGGCGCAGGATACGCCTGCCCGAGCGGCACCGCCCCAGTCTCGACTTCATCGCCTACCACCAAGACGTCGTGTTTCTTGGGTGAGCCACGGAGGCCGCCACAGGCATGCGGTTAATGATGCGGACTGCCCCGCAGCGACGGACGGATAGCAGCCCTAAGCGTCCGCGGCAACGTGGCATCTTCGACTGCCCCGCTACAACGGACGGATAGCCGACGTATGCGTCCGCGCGCACGTGGCATTTGCAGACTGCCCCGCATGGACGGACGGATAGCAACCGTAAGAGTCCGCGCGCACGTGGCAGTTGCCGAATGCCCCGCCAAGACGGACGGATAGCCTGCCTAAGCGTCCGCGGCAACGTGGTATCTTCGACTGCCCCGCAGTAACGGACGGATGGCAACCGTAAGCGTCCCCGGCTGCGTGGCACTTCTTCATGCGCGACATGGCCCGCGTGCGACGAAGAAGATGCGCCTTGGGGCCGGGCGCTTCGTCCGCACGTCTTGTCGCTGCGCGAGCAGGCCTTCCCCGCGCTACGCTTTGGGTGTAACATGTATAGTCCGGCTGACGGTTAGCCTATCCGTGCTGGGCAGCGCCTTTGCTTCCAGAGAAAGGGGTTGCCATGGAAGTGTTCCTTGCTGTTCTGCTCGTAGTACTGCAGCTGCTCGCGGCGCTCTTCGGGGCGCTCAGGGCATACCTCGAG
>CACXDP010000214.1 GCA_902766445.1 uncultured Coriobacteriaceae bacterium | reverse complement strand
CTGCAACCACGCACCGATGACGTTGAACGTCAGGAAAAAGATGAGAGCCATGATGCCGACGAACACGGGGATGGCGGTCCATTTGCCCGTGAGAATACGGTCGATGGCTTGGCTGCGTTGGTGTTCCCTGCTCTCGTGAGGTTTCATCACGCATTCATCGCACACGGCAAAGATGAACGAGAAGCGCATGTCGGCGATTGCGGCGCTCGCGTCGAGACCGCGCTCCACCTCCATCTGTCGCGTGATGTGAGCGAGGGTCTCCCGCTCGTTCTGATCGAGGGCGAGCTGCGAGATGATGAGCTCGTCTCCCTCGATGGACTTGCTCGCGGCGAAACGCAGGGGCAGGTCCGCACGCTTGGCATGGTCCTCGATGAGGTGCGCGACTGCATGAAGGCATCGATGAACAGCGCCGCCATGATCGTCGGGCAGGCAAAAGTCTTGCCGCTTGGGCCGTTCTTGGAAGTGGGCCACGTGCAGGGCATGGCGCACCAACTCGTCCACGCCCTCGCCCGTAGCGGCGCAGATGGGCACGACGGGCACGCCGAGCAGCTCTTCCATGCGGTTGATATCCACCGAGCCGCCATTGCCCGTCAGCTCGTCCATCATGTTGAGAGCAACCACCATGGGAACGCCCATTTCGAGACACTGCATCGTGAGGTACAGATTGCGCTCGATGTTGGTCGCATCCACGATGTTGATGATGCCATGCGGGTGTTCACCGAGAACGAAGTCGCGACTCACCAGCTCCTCGCTGGAGTATGGCGACATAGAGTAGATGCCGGGCAGGTCCGTCACCAGCGTGTGAGCGTGGCCACGCAACACGCCATCCTTGCGATCCACGGTGACCCCAGGGAAGTTGCCAACGTGCTGGTTTGACCCCGTGAGCTGGTTGAAGAGGGTCGTCTTGCCACAGTTCTGGTTGCCCACGAGGGCAAACGTAAGCGTGATGTCGTCGGACAGGGGGTCGCCCGAGCCCTTGGGATGGAACTTGCCCTCCTCACCAAGGCCTGGGTGCGCTGTCTCGCGGTGACGCTCGTGCGACGGGCCTTCTGTCTCGCTTGCAGGCGACACGTCAATCTGCGCCGCATCATCGAGACGCAACGTGAGCTCGTACCCATGTATGCGCAGCTCCATTGGGTCTCCCATCGGAGCATACTTCACGAGGGTCACGCGAACGCCGGGGATGATGCCCATATCGAGGAAGTGCTGACGCAGCGATCCCGTGCCGCCGACGCGCTCAATGACGCAACTCTCGCCAATCTCCAAGTCCCGCAGCGTCATGTCGTGGTCCCCTCCTCAGTGATGCGCTCATGCTTCTTCAAGCTGCTGACGACTCACGAGCTCCGCAAAGACACCATCACGGGCGATGAGCTCGTCGTATGTCCCCTCTTCGACGATGTGACCATCGTCGATAACGAGAATGCGGTCGCAGTGCCGCACGGTGGACAAGCGATGCGCCACCACCAGACGCGTGCACCCAAGGCGCGCGAGCGCGTCCGTCACCTGCTGCTGCGTAACGTTATCGAGGGCTGAGGTGGCTTCGTCAAGTATAAGAATGTTGCGGTGTCCACATACGGCACGCGCAATCATGATGCGCTGTCGCTGCCCACCGGAGACACCGCCGCCGCCCGCGGTGATCATGGTGTGCATCCCCATGGGCATTTTGCGAATGTCATCAGCAATACCCGCAATCTCAGCCGCCTCCCATGCATCGTCGGGCGTCGCCGTCGGCATCGATATCGTGATGTTTGATATGATATCTCCCATAAAGAGAGTGCTGTCCTGCATCACGGTACCGATGGAGCGACGCAAACTCCTGAGATCCACCTTGCCCACGTCGTAGGATCCATAAAAGATGGAGCCGCGCTCGGGGCGCTCGAAGCCCAGGAGCAGACGCACGAGCGTCGACTTGCCACAACCACTCCTGCCTACGATGGCCACATACTCCCCCGAACGCACGCTGAAGGAGAGGTCCCTCATCACGTAAGGTGCCCCCTTATGATAACGGAACGTGATACCCGATACCTCGATGCTCCCCGAGAGTGTCCCCACCATCGGCTTGTTGTCCGCCACCTCGGGAACGGCAGCAAAGATGGGCTTCACCGTCTCGACCATGGGGGCAATTCTTGCCACTTGGTCCGTCATGCCCATAATGCCTGTCACGGCAGTCGTCATCATGCCAAAGGCCACGTTGAAAGACATGTAGTCAGCAACGCTCACGTAGGCGGTTCCCGCCATGATGTAGATGGCCGCACACCCCACGGCGCCCATGAGCAGGATAACAGACGGCAACGCCTTCGCGATGAAGGGGCGGTTGTAGGCAAAGCGCGCGTAAGCCGCATAGCCCCTAGCCCACCGGGAGAAGGCGCGCCTCTCGGCTCCAGCAAGCTTAATCTTTTGCACGCCGTTCAGAAGGGCAGTCACGTTGCCCGACAGTTTGGCATTAGCTTCCATCGCAGCGCGCTCGTAGCGAGCATTAGAAAGCACGATTGCAAGCGAGAGCAGAATCTGCACCACTGTGGTGACGAAGGCCGGAAGTGCAAGCATGGGCGTGTACGTCCATATTTGCATAAGATATATGAATGAGAGCAGGACCGTAAGCCCCGATCCGAGCAGCAACGACAAGACGCCTTCCGTGAGCCCGCGCACCTGTGACACGCGCATCGCAATGTCACCACTCTCGTACTTCAAAAAGAACGATGAGGGCAATACGAGCACACGCGCAAAGGTAGCCGCCTCACACGTCACGCTAAGCTTGGTGGACAAGCGCGCCATCACGAAGTTACGGCATGCCCCCACAAGCACTTTTGACGTGACCACACCCACCAAAAGGCAGGTGATGGGCATCACGAACTCTAGGCTTCCCGAGGGGATAACAGTACCGAACGCGAGGTTGTTAACCCAGGAAGGCAGAAGCCCCACGAGCGTAACCATAATCGCAGACGCGACAACCCGAAGATAGTCGCCAAGGTCAAAGGACGCAATCATGTAGCGTATGAGGTCCTCGACACCAAGCTCTTTGTTTGGCAGAGGACGATAAAAGAGCGTCGCTTCGGCTTCGAGGTGGCTGGCCACCTCGCGCGTCACGCGTCGTCTGCTACCCGTGGTAGCGTCAAGCATCTGGTAGCCCCGAACCCTACTCGGGATGAGCGCCACTGTCTCACCCATGTCGAGGCGCGCCAACAATGCGCCGAAACAGCATTGACTCCACCCCTCGTCGAGTCTTACTAGACGCCGCATGGTGCCCGAGGGACGACAGAGGTGCTCGAGGCGCTCTTCCAAGTCGGTCACGCCGTCTGGCACCTTGCCAGGCACCACATTGAGGTATTCAAGGCATGCGCATACGGCGGCATCAAGATCTCTTACGCCATCGTAGGGCCTTGACACAACGCGTCTGCGTGGCTGCACGCTCGCACCAAGCTCGGCGTAGGCCCACTCGGTAAGCTCCGTATCCAGACGCGCACGCGTCTCGAGCTGCGATTCCGACAGACGCATGCTAGTCACTCCTCACCAGTCGCGCATAAGTGCCATCGAGCGCGAGGAGTTCGGCATGGGTTCCGCGCTCCACTACCTTGCCTTCGTCGAGGACGATAATCTCGTCGCAATCACGGATGGTTGACAGGCGGTGTGCCACCACGATGCAGCTGATGTCGCGCATGCGAATGCGGCGGATGACATCGGCCTCGGTCTGAGCATCAAGGGCGCTCGTAGCCTCATCGAGGATGATGATCGTGGGTTCTTGGGCTAGCACGCGAGCAATCTCGAGACGCTGGAGCTGGCCTCCAGAAAAGTTACGACCCTCTGGCATGATTCGAGCGCCATAACCATCTTCGCGGGCGGCAATCGTGTCGTGAATCTCCGCATCTCGGCACGCCATGATGACCTCATAGTCCTCAATCGAGCGGTCCCAAAGGCGCACGTTGTCGGCCACGGTATCTTCGAAGGTTACGATATCCTGGTCCACGACCGCGAGCGATCCTCGCAGCACCTGCCGCGGTATTTCTGCCATCGGACGGCCGTCGAAACGCACCTCTCCCAACCAAGGCTTATATAGACCACTCACAAGCTTTGCAATGGTCGACTTCCCACAGCCGGAGCCACCCACAAGGGCAATCCAAGACCCCGGCTCCATATGCAGGCTAAGGTCCTCGATGAGCGGCGGCTCGAGGGGCGAGTATCCGAAGGTCACGTGGTCGAGGTCGACTTGCCCCCTCAGCTTTTCGCGCTCAAACACGTCGCCTCCGGCTATGTCATCATCGTCCTCAGGCACGTCCACCTCATAGCGCAGCACGTCGTCGACACGTTCAATCTGCGTAATCATCTCCTGCATCGTCTGTCCAAGCGTGATGAGCTGCGCCACGGGAGCAATGAAGGCGCTCAGAAAGCCCTGAAACGCGAGGAGGGAGCCTTCGGTAAGTCTACCATCCACGATAAGACAGACGCCCAATACGAGTACAACCACGTTTGCCAGCTCCACAAGTAGGGTTGGTACGGCTCCGAGATATTCGTTAATCGAAGTCTGGCGCGTCTGATCGGCGTTCACGGCTGCTTGGTAGCCAGACCATAGGCCAAAGAAGCCCGTTTCAGCTCCTGACGACTTGATGGTCTCTATCATCTCCACGCCACTCACTGTCGTAGCATAAAGCCTGCCGATGTTGGACGTCATAGAACGTGAGATGTTTATTCGCCTACGCGAGATGGCTCGGGCAACGAAGGTGTTGACCGCAATCGTCACCACGCCCACCATAGTGAGCAAGATGCTGTAGTTCAGCATGATGACAAGGTAGAG
>CACXDP010000213.1 GCA_902766445.1 uncultured Coriobacteriaceae bacterium | reverse complement strand
GCGAGCCCGAAAAGTGCAGACTTTTGCGAGATGTGTACGGTTTTTCGGTCTCGATTTTTACGGGGTCGAATTCACGGCACCTTCTACCTGCGCCTTTGCGGGGTGCCCTATCGCCCCTATAGCGAATCGGCACCCAAAAACTACCCATATCCCGCGATTCTTTGCACTTTTCTCCCCCGAGATTGGCACTCGTCGGCCGGATCCGAGATGGCGGGCCGACACCGCGCCCGCACAGCGCAGCACCGCCACGCGGGACAAACTTCTCCGTCCCCATTGTCCCGTCCAGGTTTAGCCTTCCTCCAGCCTTATCTCAAACGCCAAGTCATCGCCTGAGATGCCCGTTCGTTCAAAAACTGCGTCAAGAAGGCCCATCTTTGCGGAAGTTGACGTGGCAAGGTAAGTGAAACAGCCACTGCCAATCTCGTACCAGCCGTTTCCCTCCTTGCCGCCAAGGCGCAGATAGTTGCCTGGATACTCGCTCGAGGCCGCCATCAGTCGTACCGTTGCCGGGTCGATCTCGTAGACCTGTGAGAGCACCTCAACAGCAGCATCCTTCCAGGTCTTCACCGTCTTGCGCACCCCGTTGAACGTGTAGGCAGCAACCTTGGTCCCTGTGAAGTTGAAGCCATCATCGAGCGTATGAATCGCCTCGTCGTTCTCCTTGGGGACGAAGTCGATTTCGGGCAAGGGCCAAAGTTCGAGGAACCTCGCCACGAGTAGGTCCTCGCGGACCCTCAACTGTTCCTCGGTCCAAGCTCCCTGCTCACTGATCCACTTGTTGAGAAAGAGTGGCGAGTCCTTGAAGCCATCCTTAATCGAGAGTTTTTCGGAGAAGGATCGGTTGCTGTACTTGCTGTTGTAGGCAGTGAGCGTGAGATTGGCTATGCGATCGCGCCATTCGGCATGCACGCGCTTCCAGTCGGGACCGAGCTCCCGTTTCCACGTCTCGGTCATGGTCTGGGGCATGACGTGCTCGATAGACAGGCCGTGGTCACGCTCCAGCATCAGCGCTCGCACGTCCACTTTTTCGTTTCTGTCCCCGTTCTCCAAGCGATCGAACGTGTAGATACGGTTCTTCTGCCGCATATTGTAGAAGTCGCGTAGGCGTGTGCGCTCCTCGAACTCCGCATCATCGGGGAATCTCGTGGTGCCTGGCTTGTTGCACCAGATTGGTGAGCGCGAGCAGTAGCACCGACACGGTCGTCAGGCGTTGCTGGCCGTCGATGATGATGTTGTCCGAGCCCTCAGTGGAGGAGACGATGCTGCCAAAGAAGTGCGACGGCCGTCCCTCGATGACGACCTTCACGAGGTCATCCAAAAGCTGCTTGCAGTTCTCCTTCTTCCAGTCGTAGTTGCGTTGGTAGACGGGGATGATGAACCGCGTGTCCGATCCCTCCATGTACTTGAGCAGAGGCTTTGAGTTTCCCTTCATGTGCTTACTCCTTGGTCTTCTCCGCATAGAGCTTGAACAGGTGCGCAACGATCTTCTCCTCGTCGCCTCCGAAGTCGACGCCGTATGCCCTCTCCACGGCAATGTCGAGCTTGCGATGCGCTGCCATCAGCTCTGGGAAGAAGGTCTCGTTGTTGGGGTCGTAGAGGTCGGCGAGGGTCGCATCGGGATAGAGCTTCCGGGCATCCAACACGGCCTGGGCGAGGTCAGCAATTCCGTCCTTCACAGCTTCGCCTGCCTCGGGCCACACGAAGTTGTTGTAGACTATGCCAGCCGAGTAGTTATAGTCGCTCTTGAGGCGTCCAGCAACGACGCGCATCCATGCGTTGTGGAACTGGGAGTGGAGCACGCCGAACAGGTATAGGGAAACGTTGGGTATCAGTCTCACCTTGTTGCTGCAAAGCGTATCCGGACCTATGAACCCCATGGGCACGTACCTTCGCCGCTGCGAGGACACCTCTGGTATGAGAATGGAATGACCCTCTGGCATGTTCTCAACGTGGAAGCGCGTCGGCTTGTCTGCAATCTTGCGTGTCGGCGCGCTTTTGCTCGTGAGCCGGTACTCCCTCACAGCTTCAATGCGAGCGCGACACATCGGAAGGTCCTTTAGCTCCTTCCATCCCAAGTCACCAAGCCATAGGCACCAGCGCGTGTAGCCATGCAGGAACTCCTTTGAGCCGATCCACGGATGGAAGTGAGGTGCAGCGCCAGGCTCCTTCCTCAGAAACTCGTTCTTCTCGGCATCCGTGAAGAGGTAGTTGCCGCCGTCGATGGGCTTGTTTCCGATTGCCATCTCTGGTACATCGCAAATGGGCGTTCTCCTGCTGTACACGAACACGTCTGGCGCATCCTTGAGGTACGCGTTAATCTGCCTCGGATGCGTAATGACCGCCTCGCTGTCGGGTGTCTCGTGAAGATAGAGGGTCTTGGTGCGATAAATGCCGTCGCGCGAGAATCCCACGATGATGCAGAAGACGTGTGCTTTGTCTGCCGCCTCGTTGTCCCAGCGGAACGTCGTGTGCGCGAAGTCAATCTTCACGCCCATGTCGTGAAGCGGTTTCCAGATATTGGCCACCTGCTCGCCTTGGCAGATGCTGTTTGTTGAAACCAGCGCCGCACGGCAGGGCGTGACCTCCATGAACTGTGCCGCCTTCATGTACCAAGCAGCGCAGTAATCGATGTTTCCCGCGTTCTTCTTTCCGTCGAAAATCTCGAGCATCTGACTCTTCTGCTTTGGGCTCTGCCAGCGGGCGCCTCGAAACGGCGGGTTCCCGGCAAGCGCCGATAGGTCCTTGGGGAACACGTCATGCCACTCGGTTTCCAGCGCGTCGCCCTCCACGATGCTCTCGTTGCTGCGCAGCGGCAGGAAATCAAAGTGGTACCCTGGCATGATCTCCTGCGTCTTGGCAAGCATCTGCTCCTCGGCGATCCAAAGCGAGGTCTTTGCCACGCTCACGGCGAAGTCGTTGATCTCGATGCCGTAGAAGTGCGATAGGCGCACTCGGATGGGATTGACCTCACCCTCCAAGCTGAGTCCCGTCTGCCCCTCGCTGCCGCTCTCGGCTGCTGCCTTGTCTGCCAAGATCTGGTTCTCAATCTCGCGCAGCTGCGTGTACGCACGGGACAGGAAGTTGCCCGACCCACAGGCTGGGTCGCCCAACGTGAAGTCCGCAATCTTGTCGTGTAGTGCGTTCAGTCGGTTAAGCCTGACGCTCTCGGTCTTGATGCCTTCCGCCTCGCGCAGCTCATCCCAGAAGCCGTCCAGAAAGAGCGGGCGCAGGCAACGGTCGATATTCTCGATAGACGTATAGTGCATACCACCAGCGCGCCTCGTCTCGGGGTTCAATGTCCCCTCGAACACGCCGCCAAAGATGACCGGGGATATGTCTTTCCAGTCAAAACCCTTAGACACCTCAGCAATGGTCGCGGCGACCTCGGCGTCTAGGCGTGGCACGATGACCGTGCGGTCGTGAAAGAGACCGCCGTTCACATAGGGGAAGGCCGTTGCCCGTTCGTCGAGGTAGGGGTCGCGCTCGGCCTCGGGCGTGTCGAGAGTCTCAAACAGTCGAATCACACGATCGCGCAGGCTCGCGGGGTTACCTTGGCAGTAGTCGCCGAAAGCGTCGTGCGACTGAAGCAGTCCGGCGTCCTCCGCGTAGAGCAGGAACACGAAACGCGTGATGACCACGTTGAGCGAGCGCTGCTCCTCTGAGCTCGTATCTAGGCGCTTGTAGCACTTGGCCAGCGAATCGTAGAGCTTGGTCACGCGCTTGCCCGCCTCGAAGGAGAGCTCCTGCTCCTCGTGTATGCGGCTGGTCTGGCTGCTCTGGATGAACTGGAACAGGTGGATTCTGTCGGGCAACTCGTCCAGCTGTACCTCGACATAGCTGTCTTCTGGGACGTCATTGTCGAGGTCGTACAGTCGGAACGTCTGGAAGTTGCAGGTGATGATCCAACGCGGGCGAAGCGAATACGGCAGGTTGTTGGCGTACCAGCGGGCTTGTTGGAAGGGCGTCTCCCAGCCCCACACGCCGTTGTCGCGCGCCTTGTCCAGGTCCTTGTCCATGGACTTCTGCTCGATAAGAACGCGATGATCGGGGATGAGAACATCGATGTATCGCGTGTTCGTCTTGCCTGCGGGGGTCTTGCCCTTCACGGGCTTCTCGAAGCGCGCGAACGAGGGTAGCGTCTCCGGTATTACTCCAAGGCATCGAATGAGGAAGTCGGTCCAGAAGGGCGTGCTATCCTGCTTCTCGTCACCGCGGCCAGCCCAAGTCTTTACGAAGGCTTGTATGTTCTTCTTTGATGGGGCACTCATTGTGATTCCGTTCAATCGACAACGCATGCATGCATTGTAGATGAGTGACGGGACACAAACCAACTGCCCCGGGCAAAAGTAAGGATAAGCTAGCCACAATGGGGGTGCCAAGTTGCTCAACACCAGCATTGAGGAAGCTCAATCGCAAGAAGCTGAACATGACGAGCCCGTGGGGCGTTGCGCCTGTTCGAATCCAACGTGATAAGGGTGTGGAACGAGAGTGTGTTCATCGGTACAGATATAACGGCAGGAGAATTGCAGACAAAGACATCTGGCGAGTGATCCTTAGCTCTTCGGCAATACCCACATGGCCAAACCTCAAAGAATGCAGCGAGCATCATTGCCGAACCTGATGAGCGCTTCTTCCCTTTGGCGCTTTTCACACCGATACCCCCCAAACGAAAGAAAGCTCTTTCGGCAACTCCGTAGCAGCAGAGTATTTAGAGGTATAGACTTAGAAAAGAAGCAGGCTCAATGGCAGGGAGTTTCGGATATGAACTAGCGCCCATTGGGCACGGGGAGCCCTTTGTCATCGAATTTTAGCGGTAAGCCATCGGCATTGCAGGTCTAACTAAGAGGTGACAATATGTCGGAAAATGACGAGCTGCCCATCCTATACGCAAGGGACGAATGCGGCACATATCGCTTTATCGAAGACGTGCCTAACGGCGACGCATGCGGATGCTTCTGCCCGGCATGCGGTCAGCCAATGCGCGCGAGAAATGCCGGAGTAAAGAGGAGACACTCTTTCGCTCACCAGCCTGGAGCGACGTGCACATGGGGAGTTGAAGCGGTCGTGACGGCACTCTCTAAAAAGGCAATTGAGGACGTCGGCATGATAGTCCTGCCATCCCTCTCCTATCGTAATGCGGTCTCGAATGAGATGCAGCTTGAAACGGAGGAGATGCAGATGGAGGTCGTCAAGGTCGAGGAGATTATGGTGGTCGGCCGTCAAGCGCCGGGACTCATCGTAACGGTGACGCGAGGCAGCAGCACGGCTCGCTTCGCGCTATGTGTAACGCTACGGAGAAAGCCATCTCCCGAGCAGGTCGACGAGCTATCCAAGAATGTACGTGGGGTGATACTCGTTGACCTTGGCCTCGATTTGAAGCAAAAGCGAAAGGAGCTCGGCAAGCATTACGACCGGGACGAAGTCATCAAGGAGTACCAAGACGAGGATTTCCTTGCCAGCATACTCACGGAGACTGGAAGTACTCTGGCGAGCTGGGAGATGAATAGACGCCGTGACCAGCGCGAGGCCGACAGTGTCATCGAAAAAGAGAGAATTGAACGTGAAGAGGATGAGAAGCGTCGTGCAGTCGAAGAAGCCAGAAAGAAGAGGGATGAAGTCGAGAGGCGCAGGAGGGCTGAGCGCGAGGCCAAGGAAGAGCGTGAGGGCATAGTCAGGGAACCAGACAACTACGTCACGGAAGCGGACGAGTACGATGTTCGCAACTGGCCTTCCGAAACTCCGCTTGGCGCAAGACTCGCACCCAACGAAAGGCTTGCCCGAAATGGGGGCTTGCTTGCCCTCGTGACTACAGGTGACAATCGTGATAGCTTGGGAATCTATGCAGAAATGACTGCAGATGCAATTTGCGAGGTGGCGTGGAAACTCGACGACCTGTCGCGCAACTACGACAAATTCATGCTAGTCCTATCGGCGACAGAACCACAAAACAGGTTAGATATTGTGGTCAATGAGGGGATGGGCGTGCATGCTGAAATGCTAGTACATCGGAACAGTCGGTATTTCTGTTGCGCCTTACAAGCTTTAGTAGTTCGCGGCACAGACATGATTGTAAACACCGCCAACAAACAAAGCTGGAACATCGACAGCGTCGATGTCAAACGAGCAAGAATCACGCTCCGCAAACGCGGCCGACAGGACCGGTGATTCACACATTGTCGATTTGGCGGAGGAAGCACGGCATTGGTTGGAAAGTGTAGGGCAAAACTTCCTCAAGCATGGCATTCTCTGCAAAGTGATCAATCAGGCAACGTTGAATCTGATTTGTTACAACGAAATCTAAGGTTCTCAAGCATTCGAGGACACCACGCAATACTCACCTACACCCTTTCTTCCACTAGAGGTAACGAGTCGATTGCCATCAAGGTTCCGGAAGAGCCATAAACGGCGAAGACTACGTCTTCGTGGATGGGTGTATATGTCGAGAAACGGCTTGGATAACGTCGATTATGCGTAAGATTTGGGAGTACCATCATCCCGCACTCGCTAGGGGTTATTGAGTGCTAGATCATCCTCCAACGAGTTTACGAACGATTGCCCCACCCTCCCGCATTCGAGAAAGCGAGGTCGATTGGTTGTAAACCGCAACGCTTACCCCGCAACGCTTGCCGAGGTAGATTTGTACTCCAGAGAAAGCTATGGTTTGGTTTTCGAACCAAAGGGTTATAATATCGAACAGGTTTATCCGACGCAACGAGGGAGGTGCCAGTCAATGAGAAAGACCTATGAGAAGTTGCGCGACGCAAGGGAGAAGCTAGGATACTCGCAAGAGTACGTGGCAAGATGCCTCGGCGTCAGCCGATCCACGATTACACAGATTGAGCTTGGCAACCGCAAGATCAATGCCGATGAAATCAAGAGCTTCTGTGAGCTATACCATCTGTCTGCAGACTACCTGACTGGAGTGGAGCAGATGCCCTCCAATCAGCTAGTCTTTGCTAGAGGCTTCAGCGAACTCTCAGAAGCAGACCAGCAGGAGATCATCAACCTCATCGCCTTCAAGAGGGAGATGGCGGCTCGGCAGGAACAGCGATGATGCTTTCAAAGGAAATCATAACGGCATATCGCTCCAACGCCTCAGGTCTAGCGGAGCACTTCAGTAAATGGTACTTCACAGACAGACCTCGGAGATTTCCCATCAACCCGTTTCAGGTACTGAAAGACTTGGACATCACGTTCGTATTTAGGAACTTCGACCGCATCGAAGGCCTGTATATGCCCAAATCCGACGACTCTCCCATCGAGATGGTCGTCATCAACGCCAAGAGACCAATTCAGCGCCAGAGGTACTCGGCTGCCCACGAGCTCTGCCATTCGCTAAAGGATGCGGATGCGGCAACAGGATCAATTGTCTGTGCATCCGGTTCGAATAGCTACATCGAAAAGTATGCCGAGTCCTTTGCCGCCGCCTTTCTTATGCCTGCCGACGAGCTGGCGGCACAGATCAGGATGCGCAATCGCGAGGAATGTCTTTCTTGGGACGACGTGCTCGCCATAGCCGAGTTCTTCGGCACCAGCTTTTCTGCTTGCTACTATAGGATTAGGAACCTCTACCCATACCTCGTACCCGAAAAGCTACCAAGATCCAGCAAGAAGAATGGTTATCAGCCTTCTGTCCGGAGGGAGCAGCTAGGTCTGAGCGACCTTCCACTGCTGTCAGACGTCTTTGATGCGTGGGACTGCATAGACTATGCTATCTCGTCCGACTTTGCACGAACCGTTTTCAAAACCGACTACATCTTCAACGACGCGAGACTCGAGGGCATTGACACAGAAAGGGTGGCTGTCGCTGAAATAGTGGCTGACCTGCTCAACAACACACAGAATAGTGTGTACTGCAGCGACAAGTACCAGAATTACTGCCACATCGCAGGTCATGCTCGTATGTACGATAGTGTGTTCGATAAGTACTCAGCACCGGGGTTCAATCTCTTCGACACTATGGCACTTAACAGGCAGTTGTTCTCTTGCTTTCCATATCCCGATTATGGCGGATCGTTCCGGGATGCCAATACCCTCGTAATCGGATCCAAATTCGAAACGCTCGATTACCACGATATCTCAGCCGCAATGACCGAACTCATGGGAACTGTACAAGAGCTTGAAGTCAGACACACTTCATTGTCTCGTAGTGATGTTGTCAAGTCGATTGCCCAGATTCATCACAGGCTGACTACGATTCACCCCTTTAGTGATGGGAATGGGAGAACCAGTAGGGGATTCGCCAATGAGACGCTACTCAGGTATGGATTGCCACCCTTCTACGTGAAGACACGTGATAAGGCTAACTACATAGATGCTCTTGCTGAGGCCGATCTGACCGGGGATTACTCCAAACTTAGCGCATTCTTCATGCGATCAATCATCCAATCGTATGCCGACTTGCTTCATAACGAATTGTAGGGCTGTATTATCCCGTCTGAACCGGCCGCGCATTCTGCTGAATAGATCCATGACACGCAAGTCCCCTACCTCAACCTCTACTTTTATCCGGAAACTCGGATAAGCCATCGAACAGGCACGCCGGCGACATAGGAGATTTCAGCAAACTCGGTCTGTCCGGGGCCATGCGATTCGCCGGTTTTTCAATCGGGTTCAACTGGTACCTCACTCTAGACGAGGCTCACAACGGTGGCGACCGCCACCTGTGCTCCCTTCGCCAGGACGAAAACCGCAAATGCGACGAGGAGCATTGGCTCAACCTCAAGGCGATTTTCGATGAAGAAAGCCGAGAAGCGCAGCACATGGAAACGACGGCACCCTGCAGGCGACGTTCTTCTCCTACTGCATCGATTTAAGGGAAAAGAGCCGGATAAGGTCAAACGCCGTAAAGAATGGTTCTCAGATTCGCTCGTTCCACGTTCCAATGGCAGGTAATGATGTCGTGTGCGTTGAACTGGACAACGGCCTTGTGGTGATATCAGCTAAGGGAAGGCCAACTGAGGATAAGAAAATCGATAATCACCTCCAATCTGTAAACGGTACGATGATCTGACCCAACCTCAGTCATGTCAATGTGACAACTTCCAACATCCTAACAAGCGTGGCTAAAAATCGGCTCACAAGTTCCATTCGTATGGCAAACGATCTTCCGTGCGAGATATCCGGTGTGTTCTTTGTCGAACACATCAATCTCGTTGCATCAACACTGCATCACAACCGATTAACGCTAGAGGAACCAACCATTTGCGATGTATATTGCAGAAAAACAAAAATCCATAAAAGGCGATTTAGCTAATGGCTTTCTCGCGTTACGTACCGTCCACGTTTTTCTCGGTACTCATATTGCTGACCAACTCTGTTTTGTTTTCCGTGATGGTGGTACGCATCTCGGTGTGGATTATATCACAGTATAGAGTATCGCGCCGATCGTCACTACTGAGGCGTTCTACAACTCCCACGCTAGCGAGGAATCGCTGGTCTTCATGAAGCGCTTGATGATAATGGTTAAGCTGTTCAACAGAAGTTCTATACATATTAAGCACTGTGTGTGCTAGTAGCTCAGCAATAGCGCCGCCTACAGCTGCGGGAATGGTAGCGTTTACATCACCGCGAACAATTGCTGTATAAACAGCAACGGCAAACAGTACAAAACCAACTATGCTAAATCCAATAGCAGTCCAGAAGATATTGCGTGCCTCGCTAATATTCCAATCATAGTAACGATCAATTCGAGTAATACTGTTAAGCATAAGATCGATTACCCCTCGGGTGTTCATCGATTCAACATCAATGAGCTGTGACGACGCTTCGATAGTATCGAGAGCTTCTCGCACCGTTCGCCGGTAAGTGTTAAAAAGAATCATCGATCCGAACGTGATAGCAAGCAGACAAAGACAAGCAAGTAAAACGACCACAAAGACAAGACTAAGTGTTTCTTTTGTAATTATATCTGGATTGAGAAGCCTCATTAATGTTATAATCACTATAAAGAGCCCTAAAACAAAGCTAACAGCAATAGCTACTGATATGGCCTTCTTCACATTTTGGTACCGTTGTGCCGCATCGACTGCTCTTCGAGCCGCCGAAGGGTTTGCCGTAGCATTAACGTCAATGCTTTCGGGACTATCAAGCAATTGCTGATAAAGAATATCGATTTGCGAGTCCATCAGGCTTTTTTTTGGCCTATCATTAATAGACACATCCGCGTTAGTTGTATCATGACAACTGCAAGTCGGATCATTTGTCTTGTTCTCAACGCGGATACGCATCCACACACTCCTTAATCACTCTGATGGTGATTTCTATATTATATCAAAAGGAAGTAGGGTGACGACCCTTCCAAATCATTATATCAGAGACTCAGCCCTACCAGCCTGAACTCAACAGGACTCATGTGGTCGAGTGCCAAGCGTGTTCTTTCGTTGTCGTGCCACCACACGTACTCGACCGGCATAGCTTAGAACTCCCCAGGTTGTCGAGCTTCTTTTCTTACAGTATTCCTATAGTCTGAAATTAAGAACCCCTTGATGAAAACCGACGACAGCCCTATCATATTCCCTCGCAGTTGAGAGGGCCACTGGCCGATCGTCCTTAGACGGCCCTTGATCCCCTTCCTCAGGAAGACCGGGAGTGTTTCCGTCGGGGGTTGGAGAACCGCCGAAGATCAAATGATAGGGACCTACTAGGCAGCTCTGCTGTGACGGCCAAGCAATCTGGTGCCGACTTCGCGGAGACAGCAATCGACCACACGCAGGGGAGGATTCCTAAAGACACGACGAGGGGAGCGCACCTCAGGCATCGCAACTCGAATCCCTCGCATCCTCGGGCGCAAGCTCCAGCCGCCCCTCTTGATGGTCCTCGATGGTGTTACGAATCTGTGCGCTCCACGAATTCCTCCGTCACGTCGCCCACGGCATGGCCTTTCTTCAGCCACTCGCCGTTCTGGGGCTCTATCCATACGTCGCCATCTGTGGCGGAGATGTTGCTAGCAATCAAGTCGGCCTCGCAGTCACTGTTCTCACCGCTCTTTTCAAAGAGTGAATCGTACGTCCTCACGGTCACGACACTACGGTTCCGGCTGTTGATCCGCTGTCGCACGTCGACGGGGAGACGTGCCGTTTTCTGCCGGGCGTCTTGCTTCCTCGTTCTTCAACCTCATGGTGTGACGACAGTGAGGTCAGCGCAACTTGGCGCGTTACGTGCGCCAAGTTGAAAAGCAACGGTAGAGACGTTGAGCCTCCCGAAGCGCAGTGACGCTAAACAACTGACAGTTTCGGCCGCGCAAACTGCCATGGGCACGCATTCCATGATTACGCCGGCATTGAAAGGTCATACAGGTCATCTGGCGAAATGTCTTAGCCGTCACGCCACTCAACCGAGTACCCGTTAGTGGTCACCGACTCGAAGTATGAGGCTTCCCGCAGCGCAGAGAACCATTCGCCGCATGACAGCGAACGGCATGCTCACCGGAGTAGAGAAGGGCATGTTTTTAAGCCTCGTCAACGGGGGTGAATATGTCCTGAACTTTACGACCTCCGATTTCGATGCATTCACAATGCAGAGCGTCGGCATACCGTTGACGGACCGCTTCCGATAGCGAATTAGCTTGTAGAGAAATGCGAGTAACTCGAGCCCGAAATAAGCGAGTTGAGCGAGGGCAAAACTACAACCAACAGATTGCTGACGTCAGTCATGCCGAGTCCAGTGATGCAGGGGTCGGTTCCGCCGCATCATTTACGCTTGGTGGAAGGAAGCCGCCAACCAAATGATGCAGGAGAGCCGACCCCCTGTATCCCGAGAAGCAGGACCCGCTCCCCGACAAGTGGCCGTACCACGGCGCCGTGTGGCTCAACCTGACGTACAAGGACGGAACCGTCGACAGGGCGCCCAAGGTCGCCCGGATCGTTTGCAAATAGTGTACCTTTGCGACTGAAAGATTCACAAAACCCCAGTTGACGGGAAATTTTCAGGTTCAAATGCGCACTGTGTATTCTATACAGTGCGCATTTGTACCTGAAAAAAGTCTGTTATCTGGGGTTTTACGGCCTTCACAAAACCAAATGTACACTATTCCCCCCAGCGCCACCACAGAGACTCGCCACCCGTCATCCGCGATGCCCCCGCGAACCCTTTCGCCATGGCTTCAGCGTCGGTTTCGGCCATACATGACCAGAAAAAGCCGCCGCACCTTCGCGTTCCATGCGCAGAGATAACTGTAATAATATTGGATGCGGTGCATATCGGCATCAGGCGAAGGAAGTCCTCACGGCGAAAGCCGAGACGGACGCCCGAGTGCCCCGCAGCCAAACCGCTCTGGCCCATCTCGGGCATTATTGTCGCGGAATTCGAATTAGGTAGGTCGCTGATACAGGGGGCCGATACAAGGGTCGGTTCCGCTGCATCATTTCCGCTTGATGGAAGGGAGCAGCAGCCAACCAAATGACGCAGAAGAACTTACCCCCTGTATCCCTTCGTCCCCTTTGTCCGTGGGACAAACTCCTCCGTCCCCTTTGTCCTCGTCCCCTTTGCCCTGCGCGTCACATGTGAACGTAGGCAACCTCGAACTCCTCGCATACCAGCTCGGAGCCCTCGTCGAACGGAAGCTCGACGGCTCCCAGCTCCTCGGTGAAGAACTCCATGTGGATTCTTCTCCAGTAATCAAGGGACCTGTCGCCTTCGCCCTCCTTGAAGGCATGCTCCGGCGTCACACTCTCGAACGTCTCCACGTAGACCCTCGTCGTCCTGATGACGCAGACCGCATTGCCCGTCGAATCGAGAATCACGCTGAGGTCGCCGGGCTTGGGCATCGGCTCTCCCTCAAGGTGCATGAGCGCCAACGACGAGCAGGTGGCGGTCTTGATTCCGCTCACGACCAGTTTCGCCAGCTTGTCAGGCGCTCCGCCGAATGCCCATGCCTCGTAGCTGCCGGTCAGCCCCGATTCGTCCCATAGATCTTCGGCCGTCATGTTTGGCAACCTTCCTTCAGAATGGATGTAAAAAGCTGCAGGCTTGTCATGTGGCCTGTCATTGCGCAGCATTCTAGGCAAGACCTTGATGGCTGTCCCCTCGAAGTGTACTTGACACGCTACCAAGAGACCAGCAGCGGTTCTTCATTGTTGGCCTTGCAAAACATGAGCATGTACCACGGAAGGTAGCAGATGGACCTGTCGACCTGCACGTTTCCCTGGCAGAACACCAAACCTTCGCCGATGCCCCACTCCGAGACACCCATCACGTTGTTGAGGCTCTTGTGTCGGCGATAGCTTTCTCCGGACTTGATCTCCACGGGAAGGACGCTCGAGCCGTGCGGTAGCACGAAGTCGACCTCGCCGTATTTCGACTTGTCAAAGTAGCGCAAGTCATATCCGTTCGCAACCAGCTCCTGCGCGGCAAGCGTCTCTAGAAGGGCGCCGTTGTTGACGCCGGCGTCGCCTTGCACGAGCTGGAATTGGACGGATTGCTCGAACATCGCGCCGAGTAGACCGACGTCGCAGGGGTAGAGCTTGAAGAGGTTGTGCTGCTCGTTGAGGGTGAGCGGCACCTGAGGCGCGCGGACGTTATAGCAGGGCAGGGCGACCCCTGCATCCACGACCCACATGAAGTCGGAGGCATAGCGCTCCATCCGAGCCGTCGGCGCGAGGCTGCGAAGGGTGAATCGCTTGTTGGTCCCCATGATCTCGCTGGGCATGGCATCAAAGATCGCCTTGACATGAGGCTTGTTTGGCGCGTAACGAGCGATGTCGAGCCGATACAGCTCCACGATATCTCTCTGCACGGAGAGAACGCGTGCCAGGTCCTGTGTCCTGACCAGCTGGTCAACCGCCGCCGGCATGCCTCCACAAGCAAGATAGAGCCGTGTCAACCGCAACATGCGCTCGTGTACGGCGCTTGGCACCTCACGCCGTCGCTCGTAGCAGTCCTCCAGTAGGGCAAACGTCTCGGGTTGTACCCCCAGAGCCACAAAGAACTCTTGCAAACTCAGAGGCACCATGCGCACAACGTTCTCGTATCCCACGGGAAGTGACGGCACATCGCGGTAGAGCACACCGAGAAGCGACCCGGACTCGATGTAGTCGAACCTTCCGTCGTCGACGAGAAACTTGATGGCTGTGCGCGCGCGTGGACACTCCTGGACCTCGTCAAGAAAGACTGCGGACGCTCCGGGCACAAGCGGCCTCCCAGAGAAGGCTGTGAGGTTTGCCACGAGCGTCCGCGCATCCAGGTTTCCCTCGAAGATGGCCTTGGCTTGGGGCGTTTCGACGAAGTTAATCTCGAGGACTGACTCGTAATGCGTGCTGACAAATTCGCGGACGGCATACGTCTTTCCCACTTGTCGTGCCCCCGTCACAAGGAGCGCCTTGTGAGAAGAATCCTCAAACCAACGCGTGATCTTGTCGCCAACGCTTCGCCACAACGACATCCCGACCTCCCGCATTTCATGTCTGGGTTTTGAGATGCGACCAATTTTAGCAGTTTGGATAAGCAGATTGCGACCGTTTTTCTCATTCTATGAGTTCGATTTGCGACCAACCGTCTAAGTAGCCGTGCGTCCATGCGCACTCCATGGGGCGTCGCACTCGCCGATCAGGACGTGGTCGAGCGGAGCGATTGCCACGGCGTAGCGGTTGCGCAGCACGGGCGGATGACGAGTCTAGGCGTGAACTCCGCCCGTTCACAAAGCGACGCCATCTGCGCCTGCTGTCAGGACAAATGTCCCCGTCCCCTTTGTCCTGAAGAGAAACCGTGTGTAGTTTGGGGATGGGCCGCCTGCCGAGAAGCCAGCTGTCCGGCAAGAAGGCAGCTGTCCGGCGAGATGGCACCCGCCGGCAGAGTTCAAGCGACCACGATCAAGATGCACCCGGGCTAAAGCGCGCAACCTCGCGAGCCCCCATGCCTGTGGTATCGTTGCGGGTGACATCCATCAGCAGCCACCGAGGGGAGAATCCGTGATAAGTGCGCCTTTGCTCGCAGCCGCCGGATTCGGCGCCTTTCTTGTCGCGGACCGCAAGGATCACACGGGTCGGTTGCGGCGCATGGCGCGCGCGTACGTCAAGCGCAAGTACGGGTTCAAGGCAAGAGCGAGCAGAGTCCAGACCATAGCAATTGGCTGGCTCGAACCCACGTGGCACAAGGGGAAGTCCGGATACGTGGAGATGACCTACGGAAAGACGAGCTTCCACGTGCGAGCGGACCTCCGCTCCGGAACGGACTCGTGCAGCGACACCTACCAGATGCGCGAATTCACCGAGCGTATCCTTGGCCCCATTAGGGACGGGCTCGCTTGCGACAAGCTGTGTGCCACCGTGAGATACGGAGATCGCGACTTTGGCGGCAGCTACCTCGGATTGGGCGTCAAATCGTTCGAGGACCTCGTGCGCGACATCGACAACGTCGAGGTGGTCGTGAGCACCCACGGCCTCGACCACTCGCGCATCGACCGCCTCGACCTCTCGTACCTTGGGCAAAAGCCACGCGTGGGCATCTACGACTGGGAGGATGCGAGCGTCGTCGAGGCCGGATACACCCCTTTCGGCGAGGTACAGGCCAGCGACGGAGACACCATCTGCCTGCTCGACCACTTCCTCTTCCTCGACGGCACATGGACACGCCGCAGCTACCGGCGTTTCCACGGCGAGGGTGTGACCTTCGCGTACCGCGCCGACCTCGGAGTCGAGGTCGCCCCCATCGACGTTGATGTTCCTGAGGACGAGGCCATCGTTGCAAGAAGCCCCTGGTACGAGCTGAGCGCCTCGTGCGAGGAAGAGACGCGCGTAATCGTCTTTCCGCACGAAACGTCACCCGGCATCGAGATGCACATCCAGCTCTATGACCCCGTCGCCCGCAAGTTATTCGACGGATTTGGCGGATTGCCATACTACGGAAACTTCGAGAAGCAGGACCCGCTCCCCG
>CACXDP010000212.1 GCA_902766445.1 uncultured Coriobacteriaceae bacterium | reverse complement strand
TGTTCCAAAGGTGCTCGACGTGCTGCACGCAAACGGCGTGCATTTCAGTGGTCTTACGGTCTCAAAAAGCCCCGTGGACACCGCCATTGTCCAACTCTCAGCCACCACGGCGCGCTTGGGCGAAAAGGAGGGCATCGCCGAGAGCCTTCGTGCGCTAGATTGCGTCCGTCACCTCGAGATGTTTTAGGGGTGGTTGTAAGGTGGTGGGACGCGCTTTTCCTGCCGCCGAAGATGCTACCATAAGCTGAGGTGGCGCTAGCCAGTGGCTCGAGAGAGGGGAGTGCGCATGAGGTTGGGAATCGTCGGGGCGGGCATGATCGTCAAGGAGTTCTTGCCCAAGCTGGTCAAGATGGAGGATGTGGAAGTCGTCGCAATCCAGGCGAGGCGGCTCGAGGTCGTGCGCGAGCTTTGCGAAGCCAACGACGTCCCGCACGCGGTGACGAGCTTCGAGGAGCTTGTGGCCACGGGCATCGATACCGTATACGTCGCCGTGCCTAATGCGCTACATCACAGCTACTGCAAGCAGGCGCTCGAGGCCGGCCTCAACGTCGTGGTGGAGAAGCCCATGTGCGCCAACCTGCGTGAGGCTCAAGAGCTTGCGGATTTGGCGCGCGAGCGCGGTGCGTTCCTCTTTGAGGCGATAACGGCCGTACATCTGCCTGCGTTTGCCAAGGTGCAGGAGTGGCTGGGTCGCATCGGGAAGGTGAAGCTTGTCGACTGCAACTTTTCGCAGTATTCGAGCCGCTACGACGCCTTCCGTGCGGGTACGGTGGCTCCGGCGTTCGATCCTGCACACGCGGGCGGTGCGCTCATGGACATCAACCTGTACAACGTGCATTGGGTGGTGGATCTCTTTGGCGCTCCTCAGGACATTACGTACTTTGCAAATGTCGAGCGTGGCATCGATACCTCGGGCACGCTGGTGCTGCGCTATCCGGGCTTCTTGGCGACCTGCGTGGGAGCCAAGGACTGCGCCGGTCCGAAACTCTTTGCGATACAAGGCATCGACGGCTACATCAGTCTCGACCTCAATCCAGGTCTCGTGGGCACGGCACACCTGCGGCTCAACGATGGTACGCAGGAGGACTTCGAGGAGGTCTACGTCGATGCGCGCGTCGTGCCGGAGTTCCGCGCGTTCGCGGATTGCATCGCCCAAGGCGACCACGAGAGATGCGACGTCTTGCTCGCAAAGAGCCTCGAGGTTGCTCGCGTGCTCACCGAGGCTCGCATGGATGCCGGCATCGTCTTTCCCGCTGACGGAGCGTAGCACGCGAAGAGTTGCGGAAAAAAGAAAGGCCCCTCGGCGCGTTGCCGAGGGGCCTTTGGCGTTCTGGTGGCATGCCTTATGCGGCGGCATCCTCCTCGATGGCCTCTTCGCCATTGTCAACTTCCTCGATTGCCTCGCCGTTGGCATCGGTGCTATCCGCAGCCTTGTCGGTGGAATCGGTTGCAGTGGCGTCAGACGCGGTGGCATCGGTAGCCTCGGCCTTGGCGGTGGTTGACGCTGCCGTGGTGGCGTCGGCGCTGGTGGAGATGTACTTGGCCAGAATCTCGTCATACTTGCCGTTGGCCTTGATGTGCGCCAAGCCGGTGTTGAACATCTCAAGAAGCTCTGCGTTCTCGCCCTTCTTTACGGCGAAGCCGTACTGTGAGAAGAACTCGCTCGTGGAGTCAACCTCGGCGATGATCTTGAGCCCCACGTTGCTGGAGTTGATGGCGTAGCCCATGGTGGGGGTGTCCTCGAAGCAGGCGGCAGAGTTGCCGGCGAGGACATCCTGATACATGACGTCGGAGTCGGCGAACTCGGTCATGGTGAAGCCGTACTCCTTGGAAATGCTCTTGGCCCAGTCAAGGCTCTGCGTGCCGGTCTTTACGGCGACGTTCTCGCCCTTGAGGTCGCTAAGAGACGCGACCTTGCTGTCGGCGGCAACGGCGCAGCAGACGGTGGAGTCATAGTAGGGATCGGAGAAGTCGAAGGTCTCCTTGCGCTCATCGGTGATGCTCATGCCGGCGATCATGCCGTCGTCCTGACCCTGCTGGACGGACTGCTTGGAAGCGTCGAAGCCGATGGAGTTGACCGTATACTCGAAGCCTTGGTCCTCGGCAATGGCGCTCAGGATGTCGATGTCGACGCCCACGAGGTTGCCTGACTCGTCGGTGAACTCGAACGGCGCAAAGGCGGTATCCGTTGCGATGCTGTAGACCTTGGCCTCGGCGTTCGTGGTCTCGGTGCTTGTGGCCTCGGTGGACTCTTGACCACCACCGCAGGCGGCCAGAGAGGCGGTGAGCAGGACTCCTGCGAGTGCTGCCCCAAACGTGCGAAGTTTCATGCATCCCCCTTGTTCTGCACGGTTACAACGAGAGTACATGATACCTATATTGAACGAGAATGGAACAAAATGTGACAAAACTCACAGGTGCGGATTGCGGTATGCTTCTACTTAGTATCCGTTGACTTAGATGGGGGTCGCCATGGATGCGAGTTCTCGAACCATACTTGGACTCATTGCCGAGATGAACGCCTGCTATGTGGTGCCGGTGTATCAGAGGCCTTATTCGTGGGGAGAGGAGCAGTGCGTACAGCTATGGGATGACGTGCTTGCCATCGGGCGACGTGAACGGGGCTCGCACTTCACGGGCTCCATCGTCACGGTGCAACAAGGGAGGCGTACACGAGACGGCGTGGCGCGCCTGCTGCTCATCGACGGCCAGCAGCGCATGACCACCATCGAGCTGCTTCTGGTCGCGTTGGCCCGCCACGCCGCGCGCCATCCTGAGCGCAGGCTCGCGTACTCAGCCGCCGAGATTCTCGAGGGTGGCTTCCTCACGAATCGCTTCCGCGAGGGTGACGACCACCTCAAGCTGACCCTTTCGAAGCAAGACAAGGCAACGTTTGCGGCCCTTGTGCGTGCGCTCGAGGCGGGCGACCTCGACTTCGCGCCTGACGGGCGTATCGGAGAAAACCTCGCGTTGCTCGAGCGTCGCGTGGGGGCGCTTGACGACGTCGATGCGGTGTGGCGCGGGCTGCAGCGTCTGGAGGTTGTTTCCATCGCGCTCGATCAGACGCTTGATGACGCGCAGGTTATCTTTGAGTCGATGAATTCGACGGGCAAGGACCTCACCAACGCCGACCTTGTGCGCAACTTCGTGCTCATGAGCTATCCCGTGGACGAGCAGCAAGACCTCTATCGCACCTATTGGCAGCCCATCGAGCGACTTCTGGGCGAGGACAACTTCGACGTGACGTTCGACGAGTTCATGCGCTGCTTCCTCGGCATCGCCTACGCACCGACCTCTCTGGACAAAGCCGACGTGTATCAGACCTTCAAGCGCTACGTGCTCTTCCATGGCTACAACCAGAACGACCGCATGAAGAACCTCAGTCTGCGACTCAAGCGCTACGCGCGTTACTACGTCGCGGTCGTGCGGGGCGAGTCGGATGACGCGGAACTAGCGAGCGCGTTTGGACGCATTGGACGACTGGGGGTCACCGCCGTGAGGCCGCTACTCGTGACGCTCTACGACGCATACGAGCATAAGCAACTAGCCCATGATGACTTCGTTGCTCTTGTCGGCATGTTGGAAGCGTATCTGGTGCGTCGCGCCGTCTGCGATTGCTCGCGCAGCGTGCTGGCGTCATTCTTTACCTCGCTCGTGGCACGCGTGGATGCTGTGCGTTCCGAAGAGGCGAGTGTGGCTGACTCACTGCCCGCGATGCTGGTAAACGAGGAGGGCGGGCCGCGCAGGATGCCCGGCGACGCCGAGTTCTCGCATGCGCTCGCGACCCGCGACTTGCACGACGAGGGGCTTGTTGTGTATGTGCTTGCCGGTATCGAGGCTCGACTCTCTCCGGAGTCAGTTGCGTGGCTGCCCCAGAAGCGATGGACAGTGGAGCATATCATGCCTCGGCGCGCGCTGGCCGACGAGGCGTGGCGTTCGGCTCTTGGGTCTGAGCCGGAGCGTGCGTTTGAGTCGTGCGTGAACGCGCTTGGCAACCTCACGCTCACGAGCTGGGCGTATGACGCGCAAGACGCGAGCCTCGCGGAGAAGCGCGAACGGGTGGCGGCGGATGGGCTGGCCATTTCTGCTGGTGTGTCTTCGGCGGGGGATTGGACGCCAGAGCTTATCGCTCGCCGTACGGACGAACTCGTGGCCGAGGCATGCGCGGCTTGGCCCGTGCCTGTCGTGCCGGAGGGTGCAGGCGCGGCGTATCGGCTCTCGCAGCGCGCGGCCGCGCTCAAGAAGGTGACCTTTGCCGACCTCTTTGCCGCGGGTTTGGTGGAGATGGATGATGCGTTGGTGAGCGTAAGCCCGCTGCATCCTGGTCGTGCTACGGTCACGTCTACTGGCAAGATCATGCTGGCGAACGGGGAGATGTTTGAGGATCCGACGGCTGCCTACGAGCGATTCCTTGAGTCGCTGGGCTCCACGAGCATGGGGC
>CACXDP010000211.1 GCA_902766445.1 uncultured Coriobacteriaceae bacterium | reverse complement strand
CGCTCGAGATGACTTGCTACCTGCTCTCCATCGTGCGCCTCATCCACCCGCGCGTCCTCATGCCTGCGACGACCGCGCTCGCCACGATCGACCCGCACGGTCGCGAGCGCGGCATGCTCGCCGGTGCGAACGTGGTGATGCCGAACCTGTCGCCCGTGTCGGTGCGAAGGGACTACGCGCTCTACGACAACAAGGCGTCGCTCGGCAGCGAGTCCGCCCAGGCGCGCCTGGAGCTGGCGCGCCGGATGGAGGCCATAGGGCTCGAGGTCGTGGTGGCCCGCGGCGACGTGGCACGCGCCTGACGGGTCTGCGCGGTCGCCTCCGGGGTTGGTGTGCGGTTTGCCAGCTTGGACTACTTGCGGTCCTCGTTCTGTGTTTCGATGAGGTGTGAGACCGCGGTCTCGGAGAGCCCCGTGGCTTCCATGACGTGCTGAACGTCGTGTCCCATGGCGAGCATGGTGCGCGCGATGCGCTCGGTCGCCGCGGCCTCTCCGAGCTCCTTGCCGCGCTCAATCCCGCGCTCCTCTGCCTCGCGCTCCGCTGGGACGATGATGTCTTCGTAGATTGCCTTTGCGAGTCCTGTCATCCCCATCACCTTCCTCACGGGGCGGATCGTCGAGCGAGTAGGCAGGCACACCAGGTCTGAGACGGTCCGGCGCCCTTCGTTAATGCCCCGCACTGATGGGCCGGCCGTTGTCGCGTTGTCGCCTGCCGCGCACGCCTATGCGGGACTGGCCGAGCCTGGCGCGCTGGTCAAGCGGGGTCCCGCCGCCGGGACCCCATCGCAAGCCTGGGGCGTATTGTGGCTAGCCGGACGCGAGCAGGGCGCGGACGGTCGCCTCGGGAAGCCCCGTGGCTTCCATGACCTGCTGCACGCTTTGTCCCATGGCGAGCATGTTGCGCGCGATGCGCTCGGTTGCCGCGGCCTCTCCGAGCTCCTTGCCGCGCACAATCCCTTGTTCAATCCCGCGCGCCTCTGCCTCGCGCTCCCCTGGGGCGATGATGTCTTCGTAGATTGCCTTTCCGAGTCCTGTCATTGTTAGCATCCTTTCAACGGTCGCATATTGCTCCTGAGTCATGAACTTGTCATTTGCGACTGCAATTGCAGCTAGGAGAAACTTCGCATCATCGGTGTTCCCAATCAGCTTGACGATGTCGATTGCCTCATCGATGGCCTGGCGCTTGCTCTCGACACCGCGGTAGGTGAGTGGCAGGATGGCAAGGTAGAGAATGTCGTCTGTGACAATGGGCTCTCCTGACTCCACGGTGGCACGGATGCCCTTAAAAAGGGGGTCACCATCGATGTGCGTGAGGAATGCCTGCTCCGTTGTGAGCGTGACACCCGCCGTCTGGTAGCGCGAGGGAGCCGATTGCACGTCCGCGGTGTAGACGACGAGCAGATGCAACTGGGTGTCAGCACCGAGCTTTTGGAGGATGCGAGGGACGTGGCGCAGGTACTTGAGGAAGTTTTCCTTCTGGTAGTCCGATTCGAACTCGACGAGGAGATAGGATCCATCGGACAGCTTGAAGAGGCGGTCACATGAGAAGGTCGTGGCATCGATGCTGGGCAGCTCCGTTGGGGCGTACTCGACGATCGGCGGGATGTTCACGCCGTAGATCGTGAGGCTCCGCTCGCCGATGGAGTCGGTCAGGAGCTTCGAAATCAGGTCCTTGTTCTTGTTCGTGATATTCGTGCTCACGGCGATGACGCTCCTTTCAAACGACTATATGTTCCTTTATTCGTTCGATGGATGGCATCGTAGCAAATGTGGGGATCAAAAATACGGCTATATGTACGGTAATTGGCGAACGGTATGTTCTGGCCGTTCAGCGTATAATGCGTAGAATTACACGCATAATTCACCATATAAGACTTAAAGTGTTCGTATATTGAGAAACTTAGGTACAAATGTACACAATACAAACGTATCTACACTCGTGAGAGTGTTCGAATTCGTGTATGAAACATGTGATTGTCCAGCTAGAGTGGTGCGATCCCTATGAATGTTATCGAGCTTGGTTGGCGCCTGTGGGGTTGGGTAGAATCTCTGGCAAGGCGAAAGGAGGCCATATGAAACGTTTTCAGGGTTTGCGGACGACCACGGCCATG
>CACXDP010000210.1 GCA_902766445.1 uncultured Coriobacteriaceae bacterium | reverse complement strand
TCCGACGGCTCCTCGCTGGATGTGCATTCCTTTGCCGCAGTCTTTTGCTCTTCGCCCAGAGAGTCGTAGATTGATAGATCACACTACCCCTGCCGCATGAGCGAACAACAGCAGAGCGACGTCTAGGGCGAAGAAGAGCGGCATGCCCCAGACGAAGTACCACTTTCTGGTTTTGTGCCGCACGACGTTCATGGCCAGCAGGCCGCCCAAGGATCCCCCGACGAGCCCGAGCCCAAGCAGTCGAGCCTCCGGGGCGCGTCTGCGGTAATCGTTGCCGTTCGCCGCTACATGCTTGTCCCAGGCAAAAGCGACGAAGGTGACGACGTTGATCGCGGCTAGGTATATTCCCAGAATCCTCAGCCGGTCGAGATTCCAACCAGAGAGAATTCCGGCTAACCCTGAGTCCAGCCGTACGAACCCGAAGTGGGCGGCGACTACGAGGCCCCACACGACGAGACAGACGATGGCGAGGAACCACCATGCCACGTTGTCCTTGTTCATGCGGTGTCCGCGGCCGATGCGGCCGAGTGCGAACGGGGCGGTTGGCATCCCCAGCGCGCCTCCCGCAATGGGGAAGATGTCCATGACTAGCGAGTTGGCGGTCGTTTCGTCGGGCTCGGGCTTCCACATGCAGAGGAGGAAGTCGATGACGAACGCGACGAAAGCCAGCACGTTGATGGCGATCAGATGGACGAGGAACGGATCCAAGGCGGCTCCTCGAGACGACAGCTTCAGTTCCCACATCATACCTGTCATAGGTCGGACTCACCGCGACGTAATCCTTATCGCCCCATCGGTGAGAGGTCGGCACTAGTGCGACTGTGGCTTCGAAACGTATGATTTGATCGCTAGCCCATGTAGGCATTCTCGACAGAGTTGGCGAAGTCCTGACGGGCGAGCCACTCTGCCTCCTCGTCGTTCTCGGGGATGTCAATGCGCTCGATTCTGGAGGTGACAGGGCGCGTGCCGTCGTTGCGGCAGGCAATCATCATGCGGTCGTCGTTCGTCCAGCTCTTCATGATCGAGCCTCCCCGGAGGGCAGCGTACACGTAGCGGCTGATGGCATCCCATGCCTCACCGCAAAACCTCCCGTCCATGAGGTGGTAGAGGTCGTCGCGTTCGGGTGTCCTCCTCAAGGCGAACTCGTCACCCGGCTTGAAGAACGGACACGGGCCGGATTTGGGGTCAGCAAGGCACCTCTCCTGCAGGTCCTCGAAGCACTTGGCCTCCAGGACGGCTGTCTTGCATTCGTGTTGAATGACGGATCTCCTTCCGCACCTCATCTCGTTGATCATTTCCAGACATGCGTGCGACAGGGCGGGTCAGTTGTCGCGCAGCTCGAGCGGCCTCTAGGGGTGTCGCCGACACGACAGCCCCAACCGATGCTACAATCCCACATAGGATGGTGAGTCGGACAATCGCGCGGTAGGGGAGAGGGCCATGCTCGTGAGGTGGGAAGACGGTTTCGAGATACAAACGAGCGCACACGAGGGCGTGATGACCTTATCCGCAAACCGGGAAGGTCTGCTTTCCTTGGCGAACATCCTCATGGACCTGGCCGACGAGAGTCCCGGCACCCACCTCCACCTCGATGAGCACAACTCCCTTGAGGACGGATCGATCGAGCTCATCATCGAGAGAGTCGGCTAACCACTCGCAGCACAACCTGTCGCTGCGCTGTTGTATCCGTTCGCGCCTGCGGGCTACGGGGCCGTACCCCGCCCGCGCGGACGCTTAGAGTCGCTGTCGGGCCTCCTCCATCCGAGCAGCCGCTGTCGTACAACCTGACTTCCGCAGTAGTTTAGCGCCGTTTGCCCCATTCTAGCTGGGCAAACGGCGCTAAACTACTGCGGAAGTCAGGATATAATAGTCTTGTCCGAGGACAGTGGGGACGGGGACGTTTGTCCGCGGACAAACGTCCCCGTCCCCACTGTCCCCTGCTGATTTCAGATATACTGGCCAAGAGTAGGGCAGAGGAGAGGGAAACAAGCATGACCGTCGAGAATCCCAAGAAACTTGGTTTTGGCCTGATGAGGCTTCCCAAGCGCGGCGTGGGCATCGACATCAAGCAGACGTCGCAGATGGTGGACCTGTTCATGGAGGCGGGCTGCACGTACTTCGACACCGCGCACGTCTATCTGGGTTCTGAGAGCGCGGCGCGCAAGGCATTGGTGGAGCGCTATCCGCGCGAGAGCTACACGCTCGCGACCAAGCTCTACGCGCCTTCGGCACCTACGAGAAACTCGGCGCTCAAGCAGTTCGAGACCAGTCTCAAGCGCACTGGCGCCGGCTACGTAGACTACTACCTGCTGCACTCGCTCATGGGCAACAACGTGGGCAAGTACGAGCGCATGCAGCTGTGGGACTACGTCGCCGACCTCAAGGCGCGCGGCTTGGTGCGGCATGTGGGCTTCTCGTTCCACGACGGGCCCGAGCTGCTGGACAGGCTGCTGACCCAGCACCCCGAGGTGGGGTTCGTGCAGCTGCAGATCAACTACGAGGACTGGGAGAGCCCCAGTGTGACCTCGCGCGCGAACTACGAGGTCGCTCGCGCGCACGATAAGAAGATCGTCGTCATGGAGCCCGTGAAGGGCGGTCGTCTCGCCAATCCTCCCGCCAAGGTACGCGAACTGCTGCGCGCTTACAACCCGCAGGCTTCCTACGCGAGTTGGGCCATCCGGTTCGCGGCGTCGCTCGAGGGCATTCTCTGCGTGCTTTCGGGCATGTCCAACGTGGACCAGATGCAGGACAACCTCTCGTACATGCGCGACTTCCAGCCGCTGAACGCCGAGGAACGCGCGGTGCTACGTGAGGCTCAGCAGAAGCTTGGAGCCTCGCCCGCCATCCCCTGCACGAGCTGCCAGTACTGCACCAAGGGCTGCCCGATGCACATCAACATTCCGGGCGTGTTCGCCGCCATGAACAGCCGCCTGCTGGACGGCGCCATCGAGCAGGCATCAGCCGCCTACGCCGAGGCCACTGCTGACGGCGGCCTCGCCTCCGACTGCATCTCTTGCGGCCAGTGCGAGCGAGCCTGCCCGCAGCACATCCCCATCATCGAGCAGCTCAAGCGCTGTGCGGGCACGCTGGAGGGGTAGACGCCGGTGAAGAGAGGCTAGGCGAGAAGCCGACACGCTGGCGTTTCGGCCGTTTTCACGATGGCGCACAGGTACTGGATTTGATGGAGCTCCATGGCGTCTTCGCTTGCAAAATTATTAGCAAAACTAATAGCAATAAGAACTTATTGGAATTGTTCATCAGAGTAACTGTCCTTACGGTGGTAACAGTCAATTCGTACGCGAAAGGAGCCCATCATGTCCACCCTCGTTGCTTACTTCTCCCGCGCCGGACAGAACTACGGACACGGCGGCATCATCGATTTGCCCAAGGGCAACACCGAGATCCTTGCGGAGGCCATCGCAGAGGCGCTCGACGCGCCGCTCTTCAAGATCGACACCGTCGAGCCCTATCCCGCCGACTATTACGCCACCACCGATTTGGCCAAGCGCGAGCTGCGCGAGAAGGCTCGGCCCGCCATAAAGGGCCCGCTGCCTTCCATGGAGGGCGTGGACAAGCTCGTTCTGGGCTACCCCAACTGGTGGGGGACCGTCCCCATGGCCGTCAAGACCTTCCTCGACGCACTCGACCTCACGGGCGTGACCATCGCCCCGCTCTGCACCAACGAGGGGTCGGGTCTCGGCGGCAGCGTCGGCGACCTGCGCCGCAGCTATCCCGCCGCGCATGTGGTCGAAGGTCTCTCAATAACGGGCACGAGCGCCGCAAGCTCCACGGGCAAGGCCGTGAGCTGGGCGAAGCGCGCGTTGGCATAGGCACGCACGACAAGAACGAAGCAACGGAGGAGAGCAAACCATGGAGTACACGAGACTTGGAAACACTGGCCTTAACGTGAGCCGCATCTGCTTTGGCTGCATGTGGTTTGGACGTCCCGGCAACGGCGGGATAGACGTCCGCTTTGGTGAGGACCAGGCGCGCGAGGTCATCCGCTATGCTTGGGACCAGGGCATCAACTTCTTCGACACGGCCAACTACTACAGCCTCGGCGCCTCCGAGGAGG
>CACXDP010000209.1 GCA_902766445.1 uncultured Coriobacteriaceae bacterium | reverse complement strand
TAGGCGATCTGCTTGAGCTGACCAACGTTGTTATCTGCGACCACATCACCAATGTCGTTGTTCAGTATGATTTGCTTCACGGAGGGCAACTCCATGGCCTCATCGAGACCCGTAATCTTCGAAATGACCCCGGGACGAATGAGCGGTGATAGTTTGCAGCCAAACTTACCATCAAGGAACGGATCAAAGTCCTGCGACAAATCACCCTCCCACATCTTGCCCGTGAAGGCAAAGTTAATCAGCATGTCATGAACGCTTGGCTCACCAATACCAGTAAAGATGTAGTGCTCACGCGCACCATTCAAGCGGAACCCCGCCTCATAGACGCGTGGAAGCCCGTCATCACCGATGAACGCCTGAAGAAAGAGCGGGCCGTTGACGATGCCGACGTCTTCAAAGAACCGACGGTAGTTCGACCGATCACTTTGCACGAAGTCAGCAGTGTGAAGGGAGGGAAAGACGTAGGAGGTGGGCAGTTGCGCCACACCGTCCTGCTCGTTGTTTGTGTAACGGTCACACATGCCGGCAAAAATTGGAACCCCATCTTGGAAATAGTAGTAGATGACAACCTCAGGAGCTGTCATAAACTTCTCGATGATGTACTTCTTGCTCGGAGAGAATGACAAGGCTTTCTCTACGGCAGCGTCTATCTCGTCCACGCTGTGACAGAACGTGATTCCCCTAGAGCCCGCAGAATCCACGGGCTTTACGATTAGCGGGTAAATGCTTTCGCCTGCAGCCTTTGCCTCGTCGTAGGTGTACTCTTGGATAGTCGGAACGGAATTCTTGATACACGCCTCTTTGAAATGCGCCTTGTTTGACATCAGGTCAAACGATCGCATAGTCCCATAGCAAGGCAGTCCAAGTTTCTCGCAGACTTCCACGTAGTATGGGAGGACGAACTCGCTATGACCCACCATGACGCCATCGACGCCAATCCTTTGGGCCAATTCAACTATGTCATCGACGTCAGTGATGCTAATGGCGTAAGACTCGTCAGCGACGCGCTTTGCCGGTGAGGTTGGTACGTTGTCAGTCACCACAACCTTGGCACCCTGCGCCTGAGCCTTACGTGTGAGCTCAGCCATACCGGCAAGTCCGCCAAGAATGAGGAGCGTCTTCCCTTCGTACCTGTTCAATGCCATCACCTTTAATCAATAGCCTCCGATGCGTCCTCGTCACAGTTGACGGTTTCGACCTCGACGAACTGAGGGACCCCGTTGTTGGTCAGATGCATCCTTCCCAAAAAATCGCCCAAGAGAGAAGTATACGCGAGGCTCACAGCAAACAGGAAGAGTATGAGGGCATACATAAAATCACAACCCAAGACGATACCGCAGACGAACGCGACCACGCTCAGGACGAAGAGCAGTCCCGAGAGGAACCAGCCAATGCGCATCAATGTCATCGAATACGTGGTGCAGCCGTTGAGCATAAGGGCCAGCCCCTTGCTGAACGTGAAGCCAGAGACGCCAGCCAACCTTGACCGAGCGTCCATCTCCACCTGCGCTATCTTTCGCGTAATCACCAAAGTGGCACCCTCAAGGGAAGGATATGGTCCCCCATACTTGAGTACATAGTCACAGACGAACCGCTTGCGCGCTATGAAATTCGAGAACTTGAGGCCGCGAGGCTTGTTGTAGAGAATCGACGTGATGTAGTCGTTCACGTTGCTCTCGAATTCCTTCAACTTCGAGACGGGCCTGCTAGGATATTTCGCAATGGCAACGTCGTACTCTCCCGACTCAAGTGGTGCGATGAGATTCCAAATCTCGGTGACGGGGGACTCACCGTCATCGTCAACCCCAACCACCAAATCGCCGGTCACGTGCGAAAAAGCCGCCATGAGCGCAGCGTGCTTGCCACGATTGATTCCCAGGTTGACCGCCTTGACATGCGCGTCACTCGCCGCAAGCCCTCGGATTACCTCCCACACGTTGTCTGGCGAGCAGTCATTCACGCATATGATCTCGTACGTGTATTCGTCGGACTTCTGCTGAAGGACCTGCCTAATCTCCTCCACGACCTTCTCGATCGTCTTTTCGCTTCTGTAACAAGGTATGGTGATACTGATCTTCTTCATGCTTGAACCACCGTTATTGCACGCTTGCAGCAAACTTGACGACCGTCACATGGCAATCGTCAACGTACTCAGCGCTCGCTATGTCGTAGCCGTAATCATTCCGAAGCATTGCGACAAATATGTCTTCCTCCAAGGTATTGGCATCTCCGTAATGCAGATAGTATACATGTTCTTGGGCAAATGTTTCCGATGTGATGCGCTCGTGGCCGTTGGCCCTAAATTGTTCCTCGCCGACGGGCGTAAGCGTATAGCTCGTTCCCCACAACATCAGATTGGTCGGCTTCCGATCAGGGGCGAAGCTACTCAGTGGGTCATAGTTCTGAATGACCGTGCCATGCACAAAGAAGTCTTCCGGGCGAGTCAAGGCAAACGCCTCCACCCGATGCATCTCCTCGCTCAGAGTCCGACGTTTGTCGAGCAGGTCATGTGCATCGACGTTGTAGCACCCGAACTCCTGTGCGAGAACAAGAAGCACAAAGATAGCGGCCAGATAGAACGTCCCAATCCGCGCATTGCTACCTCCCACCACGAGTTGCTTGGGGTCATCCAAGCTACACGCATGGCCAAACAAGCCACAGCTCCCCCAGAGGATGACGCTGAGCACTGGTATCGAGATTGCTTCCCACGCACGCAGCGGCATCCTTCCCCTCCACGAAAGGTACACAACAAGCACGACACCGACGACGACACTCACAACAACGGTGGCAAAGACGCGTCTCACGTATACGTCATCACGCTTCTGGGCAAACACGTAGACGCAAAGCAGGCAGAGCAGCAAGCCGAAGCTCAGCTGAACCCGCACTGCGGCGTTTGTCTCACACAGCGATGCAAAGACACCGAACGCACGCACCGCGTCAAATGGTCCCGTAGGCGACTCCATCCTACTGAAAGGGTGAACGAGCTGCTTGAGGCTCTCGAGAGAGTACCTGGAATCTATGTAGTAACGCTTGTCCACGAGCTCATAGAACTCTTTGCTCCAGCCCATCGAGGCAAAGAGCTCGGGGTTCTCGTCGTAGGCGACATGAGGGTAGTCAGAGTAAACCACCCGATACGAGTTCATGGCGTTGTAGTTGGCCCACGCATCGTCGTGCAGCAGCTTGTCAGCCGTCTTTAGCCCGAGCAGCATGCATACCAGAACGGCCACAAAGACGAGGGACCTAATTCTGACACCACCTCCACCCTTCAGGCGCATGACGAAATCGAGGCCCACAAGGATGACGATAAGCGCCAAGGCGGGATAGGAAGCGTTCTTGTTCGTCATATATGCCACCATCATGAGGAACAACGAGACGACATACGACAGCCATGAGCCGTCCGACTCATCGTTGCACATGAGGAGCGTCAGAATCGCACCGGAGGCGGCAATCGAGGCGGTCACCTCAAAATGGATGAGGGACAGGGCATCGAGCGAGACGCATATCATAGCTATCACGTGGATGAGCACGGCCAGCAGCATCGAACGTCTCGAGTTTTTGAGGCTCACGTGAATTGCAATCCCCAAGATGAGGTCAACGACCGCGATGCATATCAGATGCAGGGCATAGTACCACGAGAAGCCTGGAACAAGCCGATAGAGCGTCGCGATGACATTGCCCAAGATGGCATTGTTAAACACATAGGTACCCGTAGGAGCCCCGTTCGCATACCCGGCGTAGACATAGAGCAAACGAATGTCGTCCATGGTCGCAAATGCCGGAGGAAACACGAGACAACTCGCGATGACGACAAAAAGAACAGTAACGATTGCCGAACGCAAGACGGCGCCCTGCCATGATGAGCTTCGTAGCACCCTTGCAACAGTCAAATCGTCACCCCTATCAGCAAGTTTCACGCACCCTAAGTCAACCTCATCGCGTCTGCGCAATCCCACTCCTCCCGCACGATGGCAGCAAGCGCCTGCATGTCATCGACGTCATATCGCTGGTCGATGGGCAGACACGTCAGGTAGTTGGAATACACGCATTCGGGCGTCTCCACAGCATCCATGCCATCCCACGTCTCCCAAATCCTCGGCACATACACCCGTCGCGCTACCAGTGACCTGCGTAGTATTCTATCGGTCAGCAGCGGATAGCACCAAGGGGAAATCGG
Source organism: uncultured Coriobacteriaceae bacterium (assembly GCA_902766445.1). GTDB lineage: Bacteria > Actinomycetota > Coriobacteriia > Coriobacteriales > Atopobiaceae > RUG440. The sequence continues at coordinate 1,419 of CACXDP010000209.1, read as the reverse complement.
TGAGTCGGGCACCTCAAGTTTTTGGATGTCTCCCAGTTCCTCATGCAAAGTCTGATAGTTGCGCAAGCGAACCGCCCGTACCCACTCATAGTCAATGGATGCGAGCACTCGACGCGTAAACGCCGACATGCGCATGGGCTTCGCCAGGGAAACTTTCGATTTCAGCATGGGTTCGTAGTAGGCATTGCTGCCACGTTCGACTTGACCTGCGAGGAAGTCGATACGCGAGGCGGACTCGTCCAGCTCCCAGTCCGGTGAATTCAGCAAATCCGCAGAGATGGCGTAGGCACCGTCGCTCACGCCAAAGAACTTGCGGCAGGAGTTGACCGTAATCACACCTCTTCTGCACACGGGCCGAGCAAAGAAACTCTGTGCGTTATCGATGATGACCTTGGAATATCGCTCCACCCACGGAAGGAGACGCTCGCCAAGTATGCCGTAGTAATCCACCAATATCACGGCGTCGTCACACTCTGGACTCAAGCTGTCCGACCGAGGCTCGAGGTCAAAGCCGATGGGATACTCCACAAGCTCGTAACCAAAGGAGCGAATCGCATCGATGGTCGACGGACAGTAGTAACGAGGGTAGAACACACGCCGTACGTCAAGCGTCTTCAGCGCGAGGTGTATGGCGGAACGAGCGGAGTTGAGCCTCCGTACGTTCCAGTCGGGGCCTTGCTCGAAGTATTCCCTTCCGACCGGTAGCTCGAGCGGCAGATAGCCTCCAAACTCACGCACGGCATCATGGGTGCACACCTCCGCACTCATCACGCATCCCCCTGCTCCTCGCACACGATGCGTATGGCGTCGCTCGCCTTGAACATCAGGTCATTCATCTCGTCCATAGTCTCAAACTCAAAGAACGCGACACCAATCGCCCTGCTCGCATTGGAAAAGGCCGGTATTTCGTCACCTGGCTCGAAGTAGACGAACTGCTTGTACAGATGCTCGAGATAGGCAGGTGGATACTCGATGCGCTTCAGAACTCCAGCCTCGCGAGAATGGAGCACCGAGGTAGAGACGTACTTCGGCGCACGGTCAAACACCGTACCGCTTGGTTCCTCACCCATGGCGCACAATATGCTTGCCTCAACCAGATCGATTCCCGAAATATCCTGGAGCTCCAACGGGATGAAGTTGCCACCCGCCCGCGGTGCCAACTCGATGAGATATGGAGTGTCGTCATCAACGAGCACCTCGATGTTCATCTCCCCGAAGCTCAGGTCCAAATCCGTCACGACACTCTGGAGCAGGTCGCGGACCTTGGTCTCGACCCCCTCGGACATCTGCGGTGGATACATTTTGCCCACGGGAATCAGCGGGTTGCACGACAAGTCCCTCAGGCAGCGCATGACCCCCCAAAAGACGACCTTTCCATCCTTCACGAATATGTCGTCGCCATATACGGGGGAGGTGGCG
>CACXDP010000208.1 GCA_902766445.1 uncultured Coriobacteriaceae bacterium | reverse complement strand
TACCCGAACTACGGCTCGTTCGAGATCCAGACCGGCAAGTTCAGCGACGCCGCCGCCAACACCATGGACGGGGTCACGTTCGTCCCAACTGACGCGAGGCTCCAGAAGGTCGACGAGTACTATGAGCTGCGGCTTACTGTGACCATCGACGAGGACAACGGCTCGCCAATTACGACGCAGTACGTCGAGGTCGGCGCTAAGGTTTCCAAGCCTGATGAGCCGACCAACCAGGGTCTCGCCTTCCTCGGTTGGTTCGCCTCCGATGACGCCACCGAGCCGTTCGACTTCTCGACACCGGTAAACGAGAACCTCAACCTCAAGGCGCGCTGGGCTGCGGCACGCATCGAGGAGACCGGAAAGACCTATGGCACTCTCGACGAAGCCGTGGAAGCGGCCCAGAGCGGCGAGACCGTCAAGTTGCTCGCCAACCTCACCGTCACTGAGACGGTCGTCACGGACAAGGCCATCAACCTCGACCTCAACGGGTGCACGGTCACCGGCAGCATCTCCGGCGAGAAAGAGGGCGTCATTGCGGTCGCGGACAAGACCCTCTGGATCGAGGACAGCGCCGGGGGCGGCGCGATCGTGAACGATGGGACTTTTATCGATGAGGACGATGACACCGTCGGCGTGTACGTGGCGCAGGAAGGCACACTCAACTTCACAGGCGGCTCCGTACACTCCGTTAACGGCAGCGGCGTCAGGGTCAATGGGGGGACTTTCACCCTCACGGGCGGCACCGTCAGCGGCCGGAAGTGCGGCGTATTCGCGGCGGACGGCAACGCCCAGATCGCCGGCGGCGAGGTCAGCGGCCTGGCCACGGAAGGCGATTACGGCTATGGCGTCTATACCAACGGAGGCCGGGTGACTTTCTACAGGAACGACACATACGACGTCCCAATCGTCACGTCGGCAGCGGCGAACAAGTCCCTGGGTCGATACCCGAACTACGGCTCGTTCGAGATTCAGACCGGCAAGTTCAGCGACGCCGCCGCCAACACCATGGACGGGGTCACGTTCGTCCCAACTAGCGCGGCGCTCTTGAAGGATAGCGGTGACGAATACTTTGAGCTGTACGTCCCCGTGACCTTCGACGCGGACAACGCTGAGGATGACTCGGACGTCTCGACAGTCAACGTCAAGGTCGGCGCAACCGTGGACGAGCGCGAAGACCCGACCAAGGAGGGCTTCGCCTTCATCGGCTGGTTCGATTCCGCTGCCGCCACCGAGCCGTTCGACTTCTCGAAGCCGGTAAACGATGCCCTCAATCTCACTGCGCGCTGGGGTGTGGCACGCATCGAGGGGACCGGACTGACCTATAGCACTCTCGCCGACGCCCTGACCGCGGCCGAGAGCGACCAAACCATCCAGATGCTCGCCAACGTCGACCTCGGGGGCGAAAGCTTCATCGTAGACAAGACAATCAAACTCGACCTCAACGGGTACATGCTCAGCAGTGCTTCCTACAACGAAGATCAAGCAGTGGTCAAGGTTGAGAGCGGCACGCTCACCGTCAAGGACTCCTCGTCGAACGTGTCCGGCGGGATTAGCAACACCTATGCCGGGGATATCTTTGCGAACCACAATGAAGATGCCTGTGGCGCGTACGTGGCAGCCAATGCGGGCCTCGTCCTTGAGTCTGGCTTCGTCTCGTCTGAAGGAAGCGATGGCGTCGATGTCGCCGCGGAGGGGAAATTCGACATGGTAGGTGGCAGCGTCGGCGGCGGAGGTTACGGCATATCTTCGTCGGGCGAGACCAGTATCAGTGGTGGCTCTGTTTACGGTAATAACTACGGTGTTGTAGCTTACGGCAACGACGCGGTGGTGACCATCTCAGAAGTCGACAGCACCAGCGCCCCGACCATCACGGCGGGCAATAAGTCGGTGTTTACACAAGGGTACCCCAAATCTTTCACAATCAACGGTGGCAGGTTCGGTGACGACGCTGCCAACAGCGTTCATGGCATCACGCTCCCCGAGGGCATGACGCTCATGAAAGACGAGGGCGAGGAGTACTACACGCTGCAGAGCGAGTTGGCCCACTTCGGCTATTCCATCACCCTGTCCGACAGCATCGACATCACCGTCAACGTGAAGAAACTCACGAAAGACCCCGCGGACTACGAGATCGCCTACACGTTCAAGAACGAGACCACGAAGGCGACCCTCACGAGCCCGACGCTCAACAAGTTTGTCGTCGCGAGCTGCTCGGCCAAGGAGATGACCGAGAAGGTCAAGGTCGCGGTCAGCTACAAGGGGGAGGTCTTCAAGGAGGCAACCCTCTCCATCCAGTCGTACTGCGACTCCGCGATCAGCAAGTACGGCTCGTCGCAGAAAGAAAAGGAGAAGGCCCTCGCCGACCTCTGCAAGGCGACGGCCGACTACGGCAGCTACGCCCAGAAGGCCCTCAACTACAACACCGACGCACTCGCCAACTACGGTGAGGACTACTTCAAGAACGCGTCCATCCAGGTCCCGGAGTCCGCGCCGGACGTCTCTGGCGAGTGTGACGGCATCACGGGCAGGACGCTCTCGCTGATGACCACGTCCAAGACGCAGCTCGTCGTCTACTTCAAGCACACCAAGGGCCTGAGCATGGACGGCTACACCTTCACCGTGGGCGGGCAGGCCGTGGACGCGGTCGACGCCAACAACAAGTTCGCCGTCACGGTCGAGGGCATCTCGGCGAAGGACCTCGACAAGAGGTACGACATCGCCGTCAAGGACGGGGAAGGGCACTCCATGACCGTCAACGTCGGCCCGCTCGACTACGTCAGCATGGCCGTGGCCAAGGGCGGACAGCCCGAGGTCAACCGCGCTCTCTACAATTATTACCTTAAAGCGAGCGCTTACTTCAGTCTGATATAATTGCTGGCTATGGAGAGAGCGGAATCAACGCGAAGGGAGGTACCCATGAAGGAGGAGTTCGAGGAGCCAATGGTGGACGTGGTCGAGCTCGGCGGGGCAGACGTCATCACGGAGAGCGCCTGCACCGGTGACGACCAGCTCGAAGAGATAGGATTCTAGTGGGGGCATGACTCCCGCATAGGAGGGGCGGCCCTCCGCGTCAACGGGACGCGGGGGGTCGCCCCTTTCTTCTCTTTAGAAGCGAACAAGCCACGCGTGTCTGAGGCTGGCGTCTCCAAGCGGCACAGATGGTGCGCTTCAGGTGGGAGCCCAACGAGCCAACAGTGCGAAGCTCCCCGAACGGCACAAAAGGAGCGGCTGCGTTCCGCTCGCCACGAGCCCAGAGAATCACAAGCGGCCTGTGATACTATTTATGCATCTGAAGGATGACGCCCTAGCGTCCATTTATATGGAGCAGGGCACACAAGGCACCGTCCCTTGGATCGGATGCGCGAGAAAGGAGGCGGCGCGGTCGCGAGCGTGCGTCTCGCGCGGGGCACCCACGTGCCGCGCGTGTGGCGACGCCTCCGGCTGGCGGTGGGCCGGAGCGAGTCCGAGGCAGACACATTGGAGGTGACATGAAGGGAACGCACACAAGGGCGAGGCTGCTGTGGTCGCTGCTGCTGTCGCTGGTGATGGCGGCGTCGGGATGGTCCCCGGGCGCCATCGCCTACGCC
>CACXDP010000207.1 GCA_902766445.1 uncultured Coriobacteriaceae bacterium | reverse complement strand
TACCTCACCACGATGAGCGACCCCTATGGCCGTCCCTGTGTAGCGAGTCTCGTGCCGACGAGCCGGTATCCGGGGCTCTTTCCCGTGGGCAGGCTCGATGGGGACACGACGGGCATCCTGCTCTTCACCACTGACGGTGACGTCGCACAGGCACTGCTGCATCCCTCGAAGCATGTGGACAAGCACTACGTGGCGCTCGTGCAGGGCGCGCCCGACGAGGCGGACCTCGCGCGACTCGGGGAGGGCATCATGCTCGACGATGGGCCGGCCGCCCCGGCGCGCGCGGAGGTAATCGGTCCAGACGACGCGCTCTTTCGCACGGTGGCACCCGAAGGTGCGCGCGGTGACACGAGTGTGGTGGGCATCACGCTGCACGAGGGGCGCAAGCATCAGGTGAAGCGCATGATGGCGACGGTGGGGCACAAGGTGCTGCTGTTGCATCGTGACGCATTCGGGCCGCTCACGCTGCGGGGGTGCGAGCTCGGTTCTTGGAGGATGCTCGATGAGGATGAGGTGGCCAGCTTACAGCAGCTGACCGTGAAGCAAAGGAGAACCCAATGAAGGTTGCAATCGACGGGCCGGCCGGCTCGGGCAAATCTACGGTGGCACACGCGCTTGCGGAGAGGCTTGGCCTCACGCTGCTCGATACCGGGGCCATGTACCGTTCGGTGACCCTGGCATGTCAGGAACGCGGGGTTGACCTCGCGGATGACGAGGCCATCGCCAAGGTCGCGCAAGAGGTTCGCATCGAGTTCGAGAACGCCGAAGACGGCTCGCAGCGGGTGCTGCTTGACGGTCGTGACGTTTCGGTCGAGATTCGTACGCCCGAGGTGGACGCGGACGTCTCGCGTGTCTCGGCGGTTACCGCCGTGCGCGAGGCGATGGTTGCCGAGCAGCGAAGACTCGGTGCCGAGGGGGACGTGGTCGCCGAAGGTCGTGACATCGGAACGGTGGTGTTTCCCGACGCGGAGGTCAAGGTGTTCTTGACCGCAGATCCCGAGGCGCGTGCCCACAGGCGTGCCCTGCAGCGTGACGTGGCCGATGCCGACGCGGAGCAAGAGATACTGAAGGACCTCTTGCGGCGTGACGAGCTCGACTCCTCGCGAGAGACCGCACCACTCGTGGCTGCCGAGGATGCCTACCGCATGGACTCCTCGTCCATGACGGTAGAGGAAGAGGTACAGGTCATCCAAGATCTCATGGAACAGGCGCGCGCGAAGGTCGCAGTTGAGGCTGGCGGTGTCGAAGAATCCGCCGGCACCGAGCCTGCGGGCACTCCCTCCAAGGAGGACGAGCCTGTTGCACAGGAGAGCGACAAGCCAAAGAGGAGGTTCTTCTTTGGTAGGAGAAAGACCGCTTCCACCGAGAAAGAGGAGAAAAAAGAGGGAGAGACCCAGGAGCGCATGAGTCCCTTCGAGCGGCATGAGTCCGAAGAGTACCTTGAGCATGGGGTCAGGGACTTCCCGATTGGCGCACGTGCGTTGCTTGGTGCTGCCATCGTCGTGTGCGGTGCCTTGAGCAAGCCCCTCTGGCCGTGGAAGGTCGAGCATGGCGAGCGTCTGTGGAATGCCGAAGGTGGTCAGGTCGTTATCATGAACCACGTCTCGATGCTCGACCCCGTATGTCTGATGGTCACGGAGTGGGCGCACGGACGTCGCATGCGTCCCATCTACAAGAGCGAGTTCGGCGAGCACAAGCTCGTGGGCTGGTTCTTTACGCGCATCGGCGGCATCCCGATAGAGCGTGGTACGGCCGATATCAAGTCGGTGCGTCGCGCACAAAGAGCGCTGCAGCGCGGCGAAGACGTCCTGATCTTTCCCGAGGGGACGCGCATCTACTCTGATGACCAAGAGGTCACGGTCCACGGTGGCTTCGCGCTCATGGCGCAGCTAGCCAAGGCTCCCGTGCTGCCAGTCGCCATCGTGGGGGCTCGTGACGGCGCGCCCGGGGGCAACAAGCCCCTGCGTCCTGGCCGCGTGTGGATTAGTGTCGGTGAGCCTGTGACCTTCGATCAGGTCGAGGGCAAGGGACGCAAGCAGCGCGCCAAGGAGGTGGAGCGCATCGCCATGGAGCGCGTGTATGCGCTGCGCGACGAGCTGCGTGCTCAGCATCCGGGCGAGATGTAAGGTGGATGCGTTGCCTCGCAGGAAGGAAACCCGCAGATGAAGGTGATGGTAGCGGACAAAGCCGGCGCATGCTATGGGGTCGAGCGGGCGCTCGAGCTCGCGCGACGTGCAGCGGAGAAGGCGACGAGTCCCGTGCATACCTTGGGCGCGCTTATTCATAATCCCGCCGTGGTTGCCGAGCTCGCGCGAGAGGGAGTGAGCGCCGTTGATCGGCCTGAGGATGCCGAGCCGGGTTCGGTGCTCGTGATGCGTGCCCATGGTGTCACGCCGGACATCGAACGCCGTGCTGCAGATGGGGGCCTCGTGATCGTCGACGCGACCTGTCCCTTTGTCAAGAAGGTTCATCGCGCGGTGGAGCTTCTTTCGGACGAGGGCTATCAGGTGGTCGTCGTGGGCGAGTCGGGGCATCCCGAGGTAGAGGGCATTTGCGGTCACGCACCTGAAGCCGTGGTCGTGGGTTCATCTGCGGAACTGGAGTCTCTGGAGTTTGGCAGGCGCGTGGGCGTCGTGGCGCAAACCACGCTCGAAAGGTCGGTGCTGCGCGATGTCGTGAGCGCGCTGGTTGGTCGTTGTGGGGAGTTGCGTGTCATCGACACGATTTGCGAGGCGACGCGTGAGCGGCAGCAGGCGGCGGCAGAGCTTGCGGCAGCAAGCGATGTGATGATCGTGGTCGGCGGACGCTCCTCTGCCAACACGCGCCATCTTGCAGACGTATGTGCCAGGCACTGTGCGGTGACCCATCACGTGGAGAGCGCCGAAGAGCTCGACAGCGCATGGTTTGAGGGTGCCCGGACTGTGGGAATAACGGCAGGCGCATCCACGCCCGCCGAGCAGATCGAGGCCGTGCGTTCCGCCTTGGCCTAAACGGACGGCGCGTCAGCGACCCACCTTGCGGGCGCGCTTCTCTTCGTACATCTTTTCGTCGGCTGCCTTCACGACGGCAGCGATGTCGGTGCAGTCTTGGCCGGCCTGAGCCTTGCCGACTGAGACACCCGGCAGTCGATTGTCCTTTTCGCGAGCCGCCGCGATGAGCTCATTGAGCTGGGCGATCAAAGCACCTGTCTCGCCAAGCCTCTCCTCTAGCACGACGGTGAACTCGTCGCCGCCCGTGCGGTAGCAGAGGCCATGGGAACCGAAGACCTTGAGTAGGAGCGAGCCGACTTTAGCTAGGACTTCGTCGCCATACGCATGGCCGTAGGTATCGTTCACGTGTTTGAAGTCGTCGATGTCGATGAGCAGTACCGTGCAGGGGAGTGGCGGATGTGCCACGAACTCGTCGTAGCTGTGGCGGTTGAGCAGTTTCGTGAGGGCGTCGGTTCGAAGTACCATATCGGCGTAAAAGACAAAGAATAGGACGACGGCCATCGAAGCAGCGGGCCAGGTTGTGAAAACCTTGCCATCGAACACCTGGATGCCCACTCCTGCAGACATGCAGACGAGGATCGATATGACGCTTCCCATGCTTGCCGACTGATAGGTGCGTCCTGCCTTGATAGACTTCACGCTCAGATACACCGCCGAAAACGCATAGGTGAGCATGTACAGGAAGTAGAGCGACTCCCGATGGTAGATGCTTTGCGCGTCCACCGAAAAGACGAAGCTCCCGAATATTGAAGCCAGCTCAAGCAGAACGTTGGCGGAAAGCACGAAATAGGGCCATTGGGCGTTGCCCTCGGGAAAGACGGTGTCGGCGATGGCGACGGGAACGAAGGGTGCCGCTGAGAAGTAAAGCGCAATTAGTGTGGCGTGAAGCCATCTGAGTTGGGGATGTACTCCGCTGAGCACGTTGGTGATCCAGTCGGCGAATGCGATGAACGCGAGTGCCACTAGGCTCATGAGGAAGATACGCCTCGCCTTGCGACCGACTGTGCGATTGTTTGCCACGAGGATGGAGCCTGATATCAGAAAGAGAATCGTGATGGCGGTCTGACCGGTGAACTCCCGCATCAGCTCGTTCAGCTCTGGCATGGCCATCATCTCCTCTCGCTGCTGCCCGCGTGAGACGAGTATAGCAAACTTCGATAAAGAAACAGGCCAGCACACATGCTGACCTGCTGTTTCATCTGGTCGGGGCGACTGGATTCGAACCAGCGACCCTCTGCTCCCAAAGCAGATGCGCTACCAAACTGCGCCACGCCCCGCAAACTTTTGACAGTATACTCCACTCTCTTGGCATGTTCAACAGAAAAGATAGGCCTCTCGCCGCTTCGGTACGGTTGTGCCGCCGTGACAGAAATAGAATGTTGTTGACGGAGTAGGTCGACGGAAGGGGGAACATGCTATCGCAGGAGCTCGGCAGGACGCTCATTATCGCAAATCCCGCCGCACACAGCGGCAGGGGCGAGGGGGCGGCACTCTTTGCAACGAGGTTCTTCTCATCCTTTCGCTCCGTCACGTCGTCATGCGAGGTGCGTCTCACAGAAGCCCCCGGGGACGGATTGCAGATGGCCGCAAGCGCACGCGAGTATGATAGCGTTATCGCCTTGGGCGGTGACGGCGTTATACACGAGGTTGTCAATGGGCTGATGTCGATTCCTAACGAATCACGCCCGCGTCTGGGCGTCATTCCCATGGGTTCGGGCAACGACTTCGCCCGTACGATAGCCATGACGAGGAACGATCCGGAGCGTTCCATATCGGAGCTGTTGCAGGGGGAGGAGCGCGCCATCGACCTTGGCAAGGTCAACGACGTGTACTTCGCGCAAACCCTCTCGTTCGGCGTGGATGCGGCCATCGCGCTCGATACCATCGAGCGTCGCGCCAACGACACGCGGCAGAAAGGTTCTGCACTCTTTGTGACCTCGGGGCTCAAAATGGTCTCACGCGGACTCAGCGGCTGGCCCTATCGTGCTTGGATCGACGGAGAGGAGATCGAGGGCATTAACCTTGTCTTTGCCATACAAAATGGGCCCACGTATGGAGGGGGATTCCGCATCTGTCCTGCGGCCGTACCCAATGACGGACTCCTTGACCTCTGCTACAACACAACGCGTCCACATATCCCGCATGCGCTTGCGCTCTTTGGCCTCATTCGTGTGGGGAGGCATACTCGGTCTCGGCGGCTCATTTTGCGGCAGGTGCGTCACGTGGAAATCGAGTTCCCCGGGGAAGAGAAGCCGCCATGTCAGGTGGACGGAGAATGTCTAGAGGCCAATCGCTACGTTATCGATGTTGTGTCGCATGTCCTGAACGTGCTGGTTCCAAGTTCGTGCACATGGTAAGGAAAGGACCGAAAGGAGCGATCTCATGTATTCAGACCATGGGCAAGACCATGAACGCCGCGAGCTGAGTGCCTACGATGATCCTCTTGGGTTTGCTGAGCAGCGGCATTTGCCCGACGGTCCCCGTTTCTCGGAGCTTGATCGGCGGCACAAGGCCATCGTCGTGGCGGTACTCGCACTCGTCGGCCTTCTTTCGTTCTTTGTGATCGGCGAGATTGCGTCCTCGCCCGAGGCGCACGCCAACACCATCGAATCCCTCGACGAAAAGAAGGACACGGTGATGACGCTGGTGGCCGGGTCGTCGGGTACGTCTACGGCCATCACGCTGCTGCCGGGTGACGCGGGCACACCCATTGCGGAGAAGCTCGTGGACCTCAGCTCTGACTTCCTTATCGTGATTGCGGCCATCTACTTGGAGAAATACCTGCTCACCATCATAGGGTTCCTGACCTTCAAGGTGATCATGCCTCTGGGTTGTGCGATGCTCTGCGTTGCCGTGCTCATGCGTGGGCAGCCACGGTTGCGGGCGTGGCTGGTCAACTTCGTCCTCAAGGTCAGCCTCGTGGGGATTGCCATGTATATGGTGGTGCCTGTGAGTGTCTTTGTGTCGGGCATGATCGAGCGGACGTACGAGAGCTCTCTGAACGCTACGCTCGAGAACGCGCAACAGACCGCTGAGGCCATCGAGAAGGGCGCTCAGGAGGAGAGCTCGGAGGAGACCGAGAGCAAGGGCATCATCGAGACGATACAGGACATCCCCAGTGCCATCCAGCAGATACCCAATGAGGTTACGGGCCTCGTGGAGGAAGCCAAGGAGGCGCTCAACAACTTCATCGAGGCACTTGCCGTCATGATTGTGACGTCGTGCATCATACCGATACTCGTGCTGCTCTTCTTTCTATGGATCGTCAAGGCTCTGCTCGGCGTGAGCGTGGAGCTGCCTATGGGTATGCTGCGTCCGCGCTCACTTGGTGGTCGTCGCTGGAAGGGCTGAGCGCACGAAACCGTGGCACATGGAGCTCAGTCGGGCAGGAACGCTTCCAGACGGATGGTGGAGCGGTTGGCTAGGGTCGCGAATTCGGGACCAAGCCAGCGCGTAGACTCGCCAGGGCCGAGCACGAGTGGCATGCGGCTGTGGAGGGGACTTACGTCGGCGTTCGGCTCGGTCGTGACGATCGACACGCGCCCCTGCGCTTGGATTCCGGCCAAGAGAAACGCGCGGTGTCCTGGATAGCCAAATCTCACCTGCGCCCCTCGACGTGGCGGATTGCGCGTCCACGACTCATAGAACGACAGCACGGGAACGAGACAGCGCCCTTGAGCCAGCGGTTCGGCCCACATGCCACGTCCCGTATCCATGTGCGCGAGTGCCGTCTCGATACGCGTGTTAAAGACGAGCTTGGAGCGTGCACCGGGCGGTGCGTCGAATCCCCACATGAGCTGGACGGGCTGAAGGTCGCCGTTTTCGTCGGGGGCGATCAGAGGCAGCTGCTTGCCCGGATAGGCATCGGGCACCTTTGCCGACGCATCTCGCTCGGGCATGCGTGCACGGCCCGTGCGCCGCCGTTCTTCTAGTATCTGCTCAACCTCCGAGAGCGAGAGTGGCATGACTCTGTGGCACATTCGATCACCTCGTTTCACCTGCGGGCGTGCGAGATATACAATAGGCGCGTGCAGGAGGGCTGTCGCCCTCGCGTGCCAACGGCAAAAAAGTTCCAAAAAAGGCTTGCAATGGGCGTAAGAGTAAGGTAGAGTATTTTCTCGCGTTGAAGCAAGTGGAACCACTGGGACTTCGTCTAACGGTAGGACAACGGATTCTGGTTCCGTCAGTGGGAGTTC
>CACXDP010000206.1 GCA_902766445.1 uncultured Coriobacteriaceae bacterium | reverse complement strand
TTCCATGTCGACCTTGAGGACGTCGAATTCGTAGTCTTTGAGCAGGTTGAGCGAGCTGTAACCACAGCCGAAGTCATCCATCCACACCTCAAATCCTGCGGCTCGGAAGCGCTCAATTTCGACGCGAAGGTTCGATCCCTCTTGCAGCGCACTCTCGGTAATCTCGATGGCAAGCAGCTCGTGGGGTATGCCCCAACGGTCGCAGAGCGTAGATATCACGTCAAGAATGTCGCACAGGTCGAAGTCAAGCCTCGAGAGATTGATGCTCGCCGGTACGTAGGACAGCCCCTGCGCACGGCACTCGGACAGATGGCGACATACTGTGTCCACGACACAAACGTCGAGTCTGTGGATGAGGCGCGCATCTTCAAGTGTGGGAATGAACACGAACGGAGCGAGGAGACCACGCTCGGGATCGTCCCAACGAGCGAGCGCCTCGAAGCCGCAGAGCTCACCCGTTCGAGTGTCTATGACCGGCTGCGCGAATGTGCGTATCCAGCCGTCTGCGACGGCACGCTCTGCATGATGTGCTACATATCGCCTGACAAAGAGGCGGTCTTTGTGGTCTTCGTCGAAATAACAGCACGTCTTGTCATAGCGCCCTTTGATGCTCTCGCAGGCGAGTTTCGCGCAGTCGAGGGCCACATGGGGCGTGACCGTCTTATCCATAAGCATGTATATGCCGCATTTGACCTCTGGGGCAAAGGACAGCCGAAATGCGCGAGTCGCGGCGTGAATCTTTGCGCATTTGGAAACGATGTCGGGACTGCTCGAAAGCACCGCGAAGCGATCGATCGAGAGGTGGGCCATCACGTCGGCAGAGAAGGCTTCCTTGATCTGACTGGCTACAAACAGGAGTAAGTCATCGCCATCCTCATGCGAGAAGGTGCGGTTGTAAGACTTGAAGTCATCGATGTCAAAGTACAGGATCGCCATGCTCTCCGGCCTGTGCGGATCATCTATCGCATACTGCAACAGGTCGAAAAAGCGCTCAGTCGTAAGCATGCCGGTGAAGGCGTCGAAGTACTTGAGCTGTTCGTGCGAAATGATGTCTACGTCCGTCGATCCCATCTGCTGCCAGATGTCCAGTTCGTCGCCCGCGAGGAACGCGGCGCGTCGGTCCAAGTGATTCATGTACGCGATAAGGTCACGTGCGGCATCGTTGACCAGCGAGCGCAATGCCCGTTCGCTCATAGCTCCAACTCGAACCTTGAGCATGAGGTCAGAAACGGTGGGAGCTGCGAGACGACGCGTTTTGGCAGCCATGCCCTGTATCGCCGCAAGAAACTCCTTGCGTGGTAGCTCGTCCAGACGCAGAAGCAGCGTCCTTTCATCCATCGCGCGCATGTAGCCCGGGTCTACGCCACAGGTGACCGCCAGACTCCGGAGCGACTCGAGCGCGGCCTCTCCGGCAGTCCGACCTCCCGTCTTAACAACCTCGTCATAATTCGCCAGGCTCAGAACTGCAACCTGCCGTGGGGGAACGACGGCCATCTTGTCCTCCTCTCATGCCCAACGTTGTTGATTGTAACGAATTGAAGGACAAAGGGGACGGGGGAGTTTGTCCGCGGTTTTCTGGGTCCTGTAACCCGTACTTGTTGATAGACGAGCGGTGCATCGCAGGAGGTCGGCTGCCGGTAGCGAACTACGCACATCGTGGTGCGGTGGCGTAGTTTCTTGTTCGCGCAGGGAAAGAAAACCGCCATCCAGCAGTGCTTCCTGGCCTCCGGCCTCGCGGACAAACGTCCCCGTCCCCTTTGTCCGTGTTACGATATCTAGCATTCCGGAGATTCATACCCCGACGGAGACTATGCGTTTTTGATTATTGTTGTTCAACAAGTGCGATTCAAGAAAGGGTGAAGGAAAATGAGGCAAGCAGGGAAAAGAATGCTGTGCGTGTTTCTGTCGCTCTTCATCGCAATGGTCTGCGTTGTGGCGATGGACGCCACGGCGAGCGCGGATGACGTGATTCATGTGGGTGCAGTATATAATATTGATGACATGATCAATTTTGGAGAAGCGAGCTACATACGTCCAGATGATCAAAAAGCAGAATCAACCGCACTTTCAGGCGAGTATCAATTAACATGGACGACTTACTTGGCTAATCATCAACAGCACCAATTCAATGTTTTGAAATTTTACGGAACAGACTCCAGTAGTAGGACTCTTTACATTGGAGACACGAACGGTGCTAAGCCGACTGGCATTAGAGTTAGAAGTGGTGACGGCTCATACGGCCAACCCTTCGAGTTTGAGGTCGTGCATGGAAAACCCGTCATAAGGCAGGGAGACCGATACGCCATTGGCGATACGATCAACTTTGGGGTTGATGATACTTACATCATAACAGACGATAGCGATAATGCTTCCGTTTCGCTCACGGGGGAGAAAACGCTAGCATACAATGGATACCTGCAGGAGTCTGGTAAGCATGCTTTCGGGATAAATGACTTTGACGGTTCATCGTCCAATCTTTATATTGCCGACAGCGACTCCACCCAACCGTATGGTGTAGAAGTCACCGGTGGTTACGGCACGTCGCAGAGTCCGTTCACGTTTGCGGTTCTGCGTGAATGCACCGCCAGCTTCGAAGGCGGCGGGGCGGAGGGCGATGGCCCTGGGCCCATGACGGCTCTGCCCGGCGAATCCATCACTCTTCCCGGCTACGGCTTCACGCCTCCTGCGGGCATGGCCTTCTCCGGCTGGCTGTCCAGCGTGGACGAAAGCGTCTCCCAGCCCGGTGATCTCGTCACCCTGACCAAGGATGTGATCTTCACCGCTCAGTGGAGCGACGCCTGGGCCGTGGACTTCGATTCCAACGGCGGCAGCGTCATTGACGCGCAGTATGTTCTTCCTGGTGCGTGCGCGACCGCGCCGACGATGCCGACCAGGAACGGGTACAAGTTCCTGTGCTGGACTATGAACG
>CACXDP010000205.1 GCA_902766445.1 uncultured Coriobacteriaceae bacterium | reverse complement strand
TAGGTCTTGTTTGCCACCTTGGCGATTGTGGCCTTGGCAAGCGAGCGAGGCGCAATCTGGAAGGTCTTCTTTGCGGTGCCGAATGCGTTGGACTTGGCCGTGAACGTGATAGTGCCCGTGCCGACCTTGACGTTTGAAGCGTAGGTCCGCGTGAAGTGCGTCCCGAGCTTGAGCGTTGCCCCCGCACAGGTCACCGTCGGCGTGGGGCGAATAGCCTTGCCCGTGTAGGTGTAGGATGCCCTGGGTAGCGTGACCTTAGCCTTTGAGAGGTCGTAGGCGATGCGAAAGGTCTGCTTGGCACTGCCTTCGTACGCACCTTCGCCTTTAATGGTGATGGTCGCCGTGCCAACCTTAACGTTGTTTTGGTATGAGAGCGTGTAATCGATACCACGCTCCAGCGTCGTGCCGTCGAGCGTCACCTTCGGCGCGGGCTTGATGGCCTTGCCGGTATAGGTACGTCGGGAGACGGTGGCGACCTTGGCGGACGCGATGCTCGTGAGAGCAGGCTCCTCCGCCGATGCACCGATCTCGATTTCGGGCATGGTGCCATCGTCCTCTGCCCCACGCGCCTCTGACGGTAGACCGACAAGCAAACACGTGACCAGCGCAACAAGTGCCACCAACGTGGCCAACGTAGCGTTTCTCTGTACGCTCATGCGAGACCTCCCAAATAAACGCGTGGTACAGACTTCTTCTCTAACCCTTACACGAATCGCTTGAAAAAACGACATTCGTCGTCGTTGCACCACGCCGCTTCCTCGAGCTTCATGTTGCAGTGGAATACATGACCTAGCGGTTCCTTGATCCCGCCGTAGACATGCAGTTCGTGCGTAACCTCGAGCTTGCGCAGGAGCTTAGATAGCGGCTCTGCCGCGTCGTGCAGGAAGTCCCCGTCGCAGGTCATGATGAAGGCGGGCGGGAAGGCAGCCGTCACGTGCGGCGCAACGTTCACCAGGTCGAGTTCCTCTTCGTCGCCGCCGTTGGGCAGGTAGTCGGCCATGAGCATGGACGTGAGGTCGTCGGGGTCATCGGTAATCGCAATCTCGTAGGCACCACAGTTCAGACCAACGGCCGTCGGCACGAAGCCCTCGGGCGGTGCGAAATCGAAGCGTGCGCGATACAGCGGGTTCGTGCACATATTTGAGAAGAGGCCCAGCATGTGGCCGCCCGCACTGTCGCCCACGGCAAAGACATGCTCGGCATCGCCGCCATACTCAGCGATGTGGTCGACCGTCCACTGAAATGCCGCGCAGGTGTCCTCCATGCTCGCGGGAAACTGGAACTCCGGAGCTAGGCGATAGGTAAAGTTGACCACCACGAACCCGCGTTGCGCGAGGCTCATGCAATACCACTGATAGCGCTCTTTGTCGCCGTACACCCAACCGCCTCCATGGACGCTCACGATGACGGGCAGGGGTAGCGCAGCGCCCTTCGGACGATACACGTCGAGCATCTGCCATGTGGTGTCGGGGCCATAGGCAATGTCGTCAAAGCGCTCGATGTCGTCCGGCGTCGTCAGGCCTGCGTCGCGGATCTCGTCTCCCTCGTGGAATGTCTTGCGAACCATATAGGCCATCTCGTGCATGGTGTGCTCCTCCCCTGCAAGAACGCGGATACCATGTTCTATCCTAGCAAGAATCTCTCACAAGGGCGGGACACAAATAAGACTTACCCCCGAAGGCAGGACACAGAGAGGCCTTCTGAGTGCCGCGTCGTGTTAGGGCCACGTTGCAAGGATGATTCGATTTCGCGTGACTCTCTATCTTCCTTGGCCGAGAGGGGTATCGTGAAAAGCATCAGCAACGGACTCAAGGAGGAGCCATGATAAGCATCCCCAAGGGCTATACGTCGCAGCTTTCGCTCTACGATACCCAGCGCGCGATTGAGCGCATTAAGCATGTGTTTTTGGCTAAGCTCTGCGCGGCACTCCATCTCGTGCGCGTCACCGCCCCGCTTGTCGTCGACCCTGCCACCGGCATGAACGACAACCTCAACGGCGTCGAGCGCCCCGTGGGCTTCGACGTGCCAGCGGTCGGCACGGACGCCGAGGTCGTGCAGTCGCTCGCCAAGTGGAAGCGCTACGCCCTCAAGCGCTACGACTTCAACGTGGGCAAAGGCATCGTCTGCGACATGAACGCCATACGACGCGACGAGGAGCTTGACAACCTCCACTCCATCTACGTCGACCAATGGGATTGGGAGAAGGTCATAGACGACAACCAGCGCAGTCCCGAATACCTGCGCGAGGTCGTCGGGCGCATCGTCACCGCAATCTGTGGCACGCTCGACGAGCTCAAGTGGTACTACCCCCAACTCGAAACGACGCTTGACCGCGACATCTGCTTCATAAGCGCCCAAGAGCTCGAGGACCTCTACCCCACGCTCGACCCCAAGGAGCGGGAAAACCGCTTCGTATCCGTACATCGCACGACCTTCATCCAAGGCATCGGCGGCGCACTGAGGTCCGGAAAGCCTCACGACGGACGCTCTCCCGACTACGACGACTGGGAACTCAACGGCGACCTGCTCTTTTGGAACGAGACGCTGGGTTGTGCCTTCGAGGCCAGCAGCATGGGTATCCGCGTGAGTCCGCAGACACTCGACCGCCAGCTCACAATCGCGGGCTGCGACGACCGCCGCGAGCTACCCTTCCACAAGGCGCTATTGGCAGGGGAGCTTCCCGCGACCATCGGCGGCGGCATCGGACAGAGCCGCCTGTGCATGCTGTTGCTCGGCAAGGCGCATGTCGGTGAAGTGCAGGCGTCAGTGTGGGACGAGGCCACGGTCGAGGCCTGTCGAAAGGCGGGCATACAGCTGCTGTAGGTTCCGCGTCAAACCACAGAGACGTGAAAGCGCCTGCCCGGATTCTTCGGGCAGGCTTTTTTACCGCGAAACACCGTCACCCGCCATCTCGTACCCGCTGTCCCGCCCGGTACTACGGCAACCGAGACACCTGCTATTACGAGAAAAGGGTATCATTGCGCCCATGCACCATCACGCGCGACATCGGAAAGGAGCTTTAGCTTTGGCAACTCTGAGCTTACGGCACATTCAAAAGATCTATCCCTTGAGGGATGACGACAAGGAAGAAAAGAAGCGAAAACGGCGCAAGAAGGGCGAGGAACCCGAAGTCAAGAAGTCCCATAACCTCAAGATCACGGACGAGGGCGTCGTAGCGGTAGACGACTTCAACCTGGAGATCGACGACAAGGAGTTCATCGTCTTCGTCGGTCCCTCTGGATGCGGCAAGTCCACCACCCTGCGCATGATCGCGGGCCTCGAGGACATCACCAGAGGCGAGCTCTATATCAATGGGCGCCTGGTCAACGACGTGCAACCCAAGGACCGCGACATCGCCATGGTGTTCCAAAACTACGCCCTGTATCCACACATGACGGTACGCAAAAACCTGGAGTTCCCGCTGGAAATCCGGAACACCCCCAAGGAGGAAATGGCCCAGAAGGTGGAGTGGGCCGCCGACATCCTCGGCATCACGCCGTACCTCAACCGCAAGCCGAAGGCCCTGTCGGGCGGTCAACGGCAGCGTGTGGCCATCGGCCGTGCCATCGTACGCGATCCGCAGGTGCTTCTCATGGACGAGCCCCTGTCCAACCTCGATGCGAAGCTCCGCAACCAGATGAGGGCCGAGATCATCAAGCTTAGAAAGAGTCTGAACACAACGTTTATCTACGTGACGCACGACCAGACCGAGGCCATGACCTTGGGCGACCGCATCGTCATCATGAAGGACGGCGACGTACAGCAGATCGGCACACCCCAGCAGGTATTCGACCAGCCCGTCAATCTCTTTGTGGCGGGATTCATCGGCATGCCACAGATGAACCTGTTTGACGGCGAGCTCGTCGAGCGGGACGGGAAGTATGCCGTACGCATCGGAGAGACAGAGATCGTGCTCTCTCAGGACAAGCAGCGCAACCTAGCCGACGCGAACGCCAAACCACAGAAGGTCATCGTCGGCGCCAGGCCCGAACACATCATCTTGGACGGCGGGAATGGCCCCTTGATCGAGGGAGTGGTGGACGTCACCGAGATGATGGGCAGCTCCGTGCACCTTCACTTGGACGTCAACGGAAAGGACTGTGTCATCATCGCGCCTCGTTTGGAACTGAACGCCGGACATCTGACGGTTGGTTCCACGGTGCGATTCACCTTGGCGCCGAACGCCGTGCATGTCTTTGATCCGCAAACCGAGAAAAACTTGGAGTGCAGGTAGCATGAGAGATTCCGATAGCATGGTGCTCGACCGCCGCCGGTTCTTGTCGTTGGGCGTTTCAGGCGCCGCCGCCATGGCCCTCGCCGCATGTGGTGGTAGCAGGGACAATGACGATGAGAAAGACGGCATAAAGGTTACCGTGTGGGCACCACAAGAAGACCAGTCCAGCGACAACGGAAACTGGCTCCAGACACAGTGCCAAGCGTTCGCGGCAGCACATCCCGAATGGAAGCTGAAGTTCAAGTATGGCGTCTGCGCCGAAGGGGACGCGGTCAAGAGCATCGTGACCGATCCCAGTGCCGCGGCAGACGTGTACCTCTTTGCGAACGATCAGATTCCCGACCTGGTCAAGGCCGTCGGCGTCGCAGAGCTCGGTGGCACCAGGGTGGAGGCCATCAAGGCGAGCAATACCGATACCACCGTGGATACCGTCACATACGATGACGGCGTCTACGGTGTGCCCTTCACGGCAAACACCTGGTTCATGTACTACGACACATCCGTTTTTTCCGACGAAGACATCAAGTCGCTAGACGCCATGCTTCAGAAGGGCAAGGTGACCTTCCCGCTAGATGTCGCCTGGTACATCGCAGCCTTCTATGTAGCCAACGGCTGCACACTCTTTGGTCCAAACGGTGACGATGCGGATGCCGGCATCGACTTTGGCGGCGAGAAGGCGGTAACGGTGACCAACTATTTGGTCGACCTGGTAGCCAACGCGAATTTCTCCAACGGCGATGTGGGCACCAACCCCGACGCCAAGGCCTTCTTTTCCGGCGCATGGGATTATCAGAAAGCAGTTGACGCCTACGGCAAGCATATGGGAATCGCGCCCGCTCCTTCCATCACCATCGGCGGCGAGCTCAAGCAAATGAAGGCATTCGCGGGCACCAAGGTCGTCGGCGCAAATCCTTCGACCGCACTGTACCGCTCGCATCCCGAAGTCGTGGTTGACCTAGTGATGCATCTGGGTGGAACCGAGGCCCAACAGGCGCACTACGAGCTCAGAGGCGTCATCCCAACCGACGTAGGCATTGACGTGCAGGATGACCTTGCGCAAGCCCAGATGGAGACCATGGACTACGCCTCCATCGTTCAACCACTACAAACCGGTATGAGCAACTACTGGACCCCCGCAGAATCCATGGGCAAGGAGCTCGTGGCAGGCACCGTCACCCATGCGAATGCAGCCCAAAAGACGGAGGCCATGAATACCGCTTTGAACACCGATGCGGTGCAGTAGGGACGTCGGGAGATGAGGTGAATAACTATGAGTGAAGAGCAGATCACAGTTCGTGAAGCACTCAAGCATGGCGACTTCTCCACCAAACTTTCTGCCGTCGTCATGGGCGCTGGGATGCTGGGGCACAGGCAGATTGCGAAGGGCATTCTCGTCCTCGTGACTGAGGTCGCCTTCCTAGTGTACATGCTCGGGCGCGGCTTCCACGACCTGGTCATGATTCCGAGTCTCGGCACGGAGACATACCACAAGAACTGGAACGAAGCCCTGCAGGCCTTTGAGTACCTCGACGGCGACGATTCCCAGCAGATACTTCTGGCCGGCGTTGTTGTCCTCTTTGGCGTCGCGGCCATCGTCGCGCTCTGGATTCTGCAGATGCGACATTCCTATCGCCTGCAACGGCAAATCAAAGAGGGAGAGGACGTCCCCACGCTACGGCAAGACCTGAAGAACCTGCTCGACGGCAACCTGCACATCACGCTGATGACCCTTCCGTGCATCGGGATTCTCATTTTTAACGTCGTGCCGCTCGTCTACATGATCTCGATGGCGTTCACGACCTACTCAAAGGAAGGCGAACATCTGGTCCTCTTCGATTGGGACGGTCTGAACCAATTCGTGCGCGTCCTAAACATGGACGGCAACATCGGTCAGCAGTTCTGGGGCGTTTTGGCATGGACCGTCATATGGGCAATCTTTGCGACGTTTCTCAACTACATCCTGGGCATGGCGCTGGCCCTGCTCATCAACAGGAAAGAGACCAAGGGCAAGGCCTTCTGGAGGTTCTGCTTCGTACTCTCCATCGCAGTCCCGCAGTTCGTTACGCTCATGATCATGAACATCATGCTGCAACCATCAGGGGCGGTAAACGTGCTGCTCATGAATGCGGGACTCATCTCCGACCCCATTCCGTTCTGGACGGATGCCATGCTGGCGCGAATCACGATCATCGTGATCAACATCTGGGTGGGCATCCCGTACACCATGTTGCAGGTCACGGGCATCTTGCAAAACATACCTGCGGAGCTCTACGAGGCGGCAAAGATGGACGGCGCGGGACCGGTGAGGATCTTCTTCAAGATCACGCTGCCCTACATGCTGTTCGTCACGATGCCCTACCTCATCACCAGCTTTGTGAGCAACATCAACAATTTCAACGTCATCTATCTGCTCTCGGGCGGCGGACCCACCCGCGTGGGTGATACGGCCGGCCAGACTGACCTCTTGGTTACGTGGCTGTACAAGCTGACCATCGACCAGCAGTACTACAACCTCGGTGCCGTCATCGGCATTTTGACGTTCGTGATACTGACGGCCATCACGCTGGTCACGTACCGGAATTCCAGCTCCTACAAGAACGAGGAGGCGTTCATGTGATGGATACCCAGCTGAAGAAGAACAAACAGAACCCACGCAAGACCGCAATCAACGTGCTCATACACGTCCTCCTGGCAGTACTCGCCGTGGTTTGGCTGCTTCCCATTGCGTGGATCGTCCTGACCAGCTTCCGCGCCGAGCCCGGCGCGTACACAACGACGGTCTTGCCGCAAGAATACACGTTGAACAATTACGTCAAGCTGTTGACCGACCGAAACGTTCTCGACTTCCCCAAGATGTTTGGGAACACGCTGATCATCTCGATTATCAGCTGCATCATCAGTACGTTCCTCGTGCTTTCGGTGGCCTTCTCGCTCAGCCGTCTGCGCTTCAGGTTCCGCAAGCCCTACATGAACATGGCGATGATCCTGGGGCTCTTCCCCGGATTCATGACGATGGTCGCCCAGTACTTCATCCTCAAGTCGATGGGGCTCACGGAGGGCCAGTCCATCCGAATCGGCCTCATCGTGGTGTACAGTGCCTGCGCCGGACTGGGATTCCAAATCTCCAAGGGGTTCTTTGACACCATCCCCCGGTCCATCGACGAGGCGGCAATCATCGACGGGGCCACGGAATGGCAGGTCTTCACACGCATCACCCTGCCTCTCTCCAAGCCCATCGTCATCTATACCGTCATGACGTCGTTCATGGCGCCGTGGGTGGACTTCATCTTTGCCAAGGTTCTGTGTCGCGCGAATGCCGACCAGTTTACCGTGGCCATAGGCCTCTGGAACATGCTGCAAAAGGAATACATCTACCAGTGGTACACGTGCTTTGCGGCGGGTGCGGTGTTGATTTCCATACCCATCGCAGCCCTCTTCCTATACATGCAGAAGTTCTACGTCGAGGGCATGTCAGGCGCGGTGAAGGGCTAGTCCCACAAACCAGCATTTCTGCTTGCGCGGAGGAACTGCCCGCTGGTTCGCCGCGCAAGCAGATACGGTGGGATGGCAGACTGCCCTGGCACTGATTGCATGCCGCCCACCGAGTGATTGTCCTTGTCGAACGTAATGCGGGGGACGAAATATAAAATACTGCAACAAGCCATGCCGATGGACACCTTTGAGGAGATGCTGCTCCGCAACGGCCAAGTCGAGCTATCGCATTCCGGCGATACAATCATCGGCCATCGACGCACCTGACAGTGTCGATGGTCCACGGCGAGGAGTGGTGCCCACCATGTCAGCGAGAGTCGCGCCACGCATGCGCACTATCAATATCTGCTCAGTCATCATCGTGACGATAGTGTCAGCCGCCATGCTCATGGTCATGTGGAACGCCCTCATCGCTCAGCGTGAAGAGCAAGGTCTGAGCGTCATGTACCAGCGTTGTCAGACCGCGGTCGAGCACCTCGAGGACTCGTCCGATTGCCTCACCGACGAAGCTCGGCTCTTTGTGAGCACGGGCGACAGGACACATCTAGATAACTACTTCAAGGAGGTCACGCTTAGCGACCACCGCGGCAATGCCCTGCAGGACCTTCGCGCGAATTCAGATGACTCCAGCGTGGTAAACGCATTGACCGACGCCTACGAGACTTCCGACGAGCTATCCAAAATCGAGTGCTACGCCTTCGTCCTTGCTGCCGACGCCTACGGCATCGAAGACCTGCCTGTCGAACTCGACGAAGTCACTCTTAACGACACCGATGCCACCCTCTCTTCCGCCGAAAAAATCAAGCGTGCAAATGACCTCGTCACAAACGATGAGTACGCCAGCTATAAGGAGAAAATTCGCGACGAGGTGCAGCGGAGTTCGGACCTCCTCATCGAAAACCTCAACAAAGACCTAGAGGTGGCACATGCGCGCCTCTCCCGGCTCTACATGTCTTTGGGAGTGCGCGCGGCACTCGTCCTGTGCGTGGTCTTCGTCGTGGTCCTCTCCAACAAGTTGCTGTTGCTCCGCCCCATTGCGAAGTTCGAGAAAAACATCCGTGCTGACGAACGTCTGGAGTCCTGCGGCGCGCAGGAGCTGCGACACCTGGCTGTCGCGTACAACGAAATGTACGAGATCAACCGCAGCCGCACCGAATCGCTGCATTTCGAGGCACACAACGACGCCCTCACCGGTCTGCTCAACCGTGGGTCATTCGATGAATTGCTCGGCCAGCACAAGACGCAATCCGCACTCATCCTCGTGGACGTCGACAACTTCAAGCAGTTCAATGACTCGCATGGACACGAGATGGGCGACGCAATCCTCATCGAGGTCGCAGCCACGCTCCACTCCGTCTTTCGGTCGTCCGACTACATTTGTCGCATAGGTGGCGACGAGTTCGCCGTCATCATGACCGACGTGGATGCCACCATGACCAAAGTCATAGAGCGCAAGATTGGCAGCGCCGCCGAATTTCTGCGCGACACATCTAACGGCCTCCCTCCGGCAACCATATCGGTCGGCGTCGCGTTCGGCACGCATGACATGTCTGACCGCGAGCTCTTCCGGGAGGCCGATGGCGCGCTATACGAGGTGAAGCGCCACGGTCGCGATGGCATCAGCTTTGCGTAATTTCCCTTGCCATCATCCCGCCAGAACTATCGCTCGACGATAGGGTCTCTTCGGCGACACCGCGGTGAGAATGCTTCGCGGTGCCGAGGAGCAGTGTCACGCGATGGGACAGCCAAGGAGGTCATATGAGGGTCATCACTTCCACGAAGGTGTTTACCGGTGCGCCGGATTGCGAAGCGACACGACCACTCGCCGTCGCCATCGACGATGGGCGCGTGATGGCTGTCGTGCCACGCGAAGAGGCCTTCGCCTTGGCCAACGACGTGCAGGTCGAGGATTGGGGCGATGCGTTCGTGTGTCCGGGCTTCATCGACGCGCACCAGCACGTCCAACACGCAGCGCTCTTTCCCAGCAGCTTGGCCTGCGAGTATGCCGGCACCTCGGAGGAGGACTGCGTGGCGCATCTGCAGGCCTGGACGCATGGGCAATCGAGCCCCGACACCACATCATGGCTCGTCTGCCATGGATGGCGCGACTCGCTCTGGCACGCTTCCCTACCACCGACACGCGCCTCGCTCGACGCCGCCTTTCCCCATCGTCCGGTAGCGATGTATTCCGGAGACGCCCACACGCTCTGGACCAACACCGCAGGCCTTCGTGCGCTCGGGCTGAGCGACAATTCCGAGCCTCCGGCAGGAGGAAGCTTTGACCGCGATGAGCGCGGGCACCTGACGGGCGTGCTGCGCGAGGCGGCTGGCATGATCAACGTGGCGCGCGTCCTCGCGAGCTTCACCACCGAAGAGCTCATGGGCGTATATCGCACCTACCTCACTCACCTACGCAGCATGGGCATCACCTCCGTGGCAGACATGGCGCTCTCGCTCGTCCCCGGTGCCGATGGCATACGCCCCGACATCTACGAGAAGCTTGAGGCCGCAGGTAAGCTCTGCGTACGGACGCACCTCTTCCCCTGCCTCGGCGACGACCAGTCGAACCTCGAGGAGCTGCAGGCCCGACTCACGGGAGCCATGCTGCGGGCGCCCGGCTTCAAGCAGTTCTTTGACGGAGTGAGCAGCCAACACACCGCCTGGTGTGGCGAGCCGTACGCCAATGCACGCTTTGCGCGCGACGTAGGCCGCCCGACCGTGGCACCCGAGCGCATGCGCAGCCTGGTATTGGCAGCCGCCAAACGGGGGCACGCCGTACGCATACACACCATCGGCGACGAAGCGGTGCATGTGGCACTGGACATCTTTTGCGAGGCGCATGCTCGGTACGGTACGCCAACGCAGGGGTGCCACACGCTCGAGCACGTGGAAGACATTCGACCCGCTGACATCGCGCGCTTTGCAGCCGCTGGCGTCGTTGCTTCCGTGCAGCCACCGCACGTCACCATCGATCTCGAGCAGCCCGAACGCGATCTCGGCGCATGGCGCGCACAGCGCATGTGGCCCTTTGCGACGATGCTGCGAGAAGGTGCGACCCTCGCTCTGGGCACTGACGCGCCTGTGGTACCACCCACGAGCATGGACGTGCTCTATACAGCCGTCACACGCCGCACACCCACGGGCCATGAGCCAGCCGATGGCTGGCATCCCGAACACGCTCTCACTCGCGCGCAGGCGCTACGCGCCTATAGTTTGGGCGGAGCGGCCGCCGTGGGACGCGCGCATGAGTTGGGATCGCTTGAACCCGGCAAACTTGCTGACCTTGCCATATGGGACACAGATCTCATCGATTGCGATGCGAGCATACTCCAGCATGCGCGCTGCCTCGCCAGCGAGCTCGGATAGCGATCGGTGCCATGTTGCTGCTCCCATGAAACAACGTGCCGAGGAACTATACTAGAGGCAGCACGCGACGGAGGAAGGGGCATTCGTGAGCAGGATACTCTTGGTGGAAGACGACGCAAAGCTCGCACGATTCGTTGAGCTCGAGCTTGTGCACGAGGGTTACGAGGTGGAGAAGGCTGCTGACGGGTTGACGGGCGCCAATCTTGCGCTGGGGCAGGACTTTGACCTCGTCCTGCTCGATCTCATGCTGCCGCAGCTTTCGGGCATGGAGGTCCTGCGCCGCATCCGCCGACAGAAAGACGTACCCGTCATCGTACTCACAGCGCGTGACACTGTCATGGACAAGGTCTCCGGACTTGACGCGGGTGCTGATGACTACGTGACCAAGCCATTCGCCATCGAGGAGCTTCTTGCCCGCATCCGCACCGCGCTCAAGCGCAACGAGGGTCGCGTATCGCACGTCGAGCAAAGCGAAACCGTACTCGGAGCCCACGGCGTCACGCTCAACGTCGACCGTCGAGAGGTGCGCGCACGGGATGTGCCGATCTCGCTCACGCAACGCGAGTTCGAGATTCTACGCGCGCTGATGGAGCACAAGAACCACGTGCTGAGCCGTGACCAGCTGGCCCAGCTCGCTCTCGGCTACGACTACGCCGGCACCTCCAACGCAGTGGATGTCCACGTGCGCCACCTACGCGCAAAGATCGACGACCGCTGCGGCATCAAGCTCATTTCCACCGTGCGCGGCGTTGGCTACGTCATCCGCGACAACTGACGCGCGGACAATGGGGACGGGGGCGTTTGTCCGCGGAACGCGGACAAACGCCCCCGTCCCCATTGTCCGCTACAGGATTTGCTCACGTGTAAACTCGAAGTCTAGCTTCACGTTATTCCAAAAGTCAGGCGAGATTGACAAAACGAACTCATTGAAGTCTTCCGGCACCTGATAGCAAATCACCCCGGCGAGTATCTTTCCCGGCGCGGCAGCCTTGTCGACCCGGTCATACCCATCCCAGTCTTCGCATTTGTTCCCCTGGGCATCTGGACGCACGAGCTCGCCATCGCAGTGCGCCTCGAAGCGTTTTTCAATGTTGCCTATCCTCACGGTCTCTTGCGAAGAGTTGTCAACCCAGAGAATCACCCCAAGAAAGCGCTTTCCGTCCTCTGGCTTGATGGTGGCGTAATCCTCCGAGAAACCGGCGCTCATCACTTTCAACTTCACATCGTTGAACTCGGCTGTCTCCCCAATCGCAAGAGTCGTTGGGCCATCGTAGGCGGGTGCTTCCTCTGCCGACTCTTCATCTTCCACAGATTCCTTCTCTTTCGCGGATTCCTCCTTCTTTGAGCTCGATTTCTGCGTAGTCTGCTCCACCGGTGTCGATTCAGCCTTCTTTCGCTTTACCGTAGAGGCGGGATCCTTGTAGGTGACGGTAGCCAAAAAGACCATCGCGATAGTTGCCACCACGATGAAGAGCAGATTCTCTAGAAACTGGCTTTTCTTTGCGCCACAGTGGGGACAGACTTTCGCGGATTTGGCAATCGGCTTACCACACGTCTGGCACTCCACCATCTTGTTGTTTGCCATACGCACCTCCCGAATCGGCAGCTTCAGAATCTCAGGCCAGATTGTATTGCCAGTGACGACACCACTCATCAGCTGCCAGCATACACGGGCGGACAATGGGGACGGGGGCGTTTGTCCCGCGAAACGGGACAAACGCCCCCCTTGTCCGCCATTCTTAATCGAAACATAATCTTTTCACCCGAGGAGGTTAATCTGGCCCTGTCATCCTATACTCAAGTTGAAACCAACACGAGATGGAGGACATCATGGAGAAGCTCAACAAGGTCGAAATCGTACGCGAGAAGACCGGCGTCAACTACGAGGATGCCCGCAGGGCGCTGGAGCAGACCGACTACGACGTGCTCGATGCCATCGTGTTGCTCGAGCAGCAGGGCAAGGCCGAGACCCAGACGGCATACCACGTAACCAGCTCGGAGCCGCAGGAAGTCTCCACCGAGATGCAGCGCGCCCAGCAGGAATACGAGCAGTCCAGCAAGAAGACCCGCGCCGGCGATGTGGTCGATCGCCTCGTCGAGACGGCCAAGCGCCTTTGCTCCCGAGGCCTCGAGGTGTCGTTCGTCGTGGAGCGGAATGACGCACAGATCCTCGCACTGCCCGTGCTCATCCTGGTAATCCTGATCCTCTTCCTCTTCCCCGCTACGATCCCCTTGCTTATCGTCGGCCTGTTCTTTGGATTCAGGTATCACTTCGAGGGACTCGCCGACGCATCGGTCAACATCAACGACGCAATGGGCAAGGCAGCCGATCAGGCCGTTTCCTTCAAGAACGACGTCATCGGCGACAACAACTAGCCAAACCCATCAGGACCACCCTTCGCAGGGTGGCCCCCGCTTCCGAGGCCCCGCTTTCCGATCGAACGGACCCGCCCATGAAGAGCAATCGAACGACATCCCTCGCACGCGGCATCGTATGGAGCAGCTGGTGGCGCCGGCTGCTCTCTTATGTGTTGCTCGACATCGTGCTCTGCGCCGTCGTCCTCGGCTGCTTCGCTGCCTGGGGATCCGCACGCGCCAAGGCCGAGAATCTACCCCAAGGCACAATCGCATACCGCACCGCGCGCGACCCCCTCGACCGCATCGTCTATGACATCACCCTGCCAAACACCGAGCACACGCGCTACCGCCTCTCGGAGTACCTCTTTGGGTTCTGGCCCGTGCTACTCGTCATCGGCACCGGCCAGGCCATAAGCCTTGTCGCCCTCCCCTTCTCGACCCGGCGCGTCCGGCGCAAGCTCCAGCCACTCAACGACCTCGCGCTCGCCGCCGAGGAACTGGGAAACGCCGCCTCATCCGACATGCACAAAATCGAGAACCTCGAGCAGGCCATCCACTCGGCCAGCGTTGACTCGCCGCATGTGGCGACCGGCGACAAGGACCTGCGCTCCATCGAGGTCGCGCTCAACAGCCTTCTAAGGCAGATGCAGGAGGCCAAGCTTCAACAGATGCGCTTCGTCTCGGACGCAAGCCACGAGCTGCGCACGCCCATCCAAGTGATTCAGGGCTACGTCAACATGCTCGACCGCTGGGGCAAACAGGACGAAGATGTGCTCGACGAGTCCATTGCCGCCCTCAAAGCCGAGTCACAGCACATGCAGGAGCTCGTGGAACAGCTACTCTTCCTCGCGCGTGGTGACTCGGGGCGTCACACGCTGCAACATGAGCGGTTCAACCTCGCGACCACCATCGAGGAAGCGTGGGAAGAGTCGCGCATGATCGACGAGGCACATGTCTACACGTTCGACGTCGTCGGCAGCGACCCGAGCAATCCCGCATTCGAGCTCGTCGGCGACGCGAGCATGATCAAGCAGGTGGCACGAATCCTCGTGCAGAACGCCGTCGCCTACTCCCCCGAGGGGACAGAAATTGCCCTCAAGGTCGGAGCCGACGCCACCGGCGCGTTCTTCAGGGTGCAGGACGAGGGCATCGGCATGAGCGAGGAGGACGCCGCGCACGTCTTTGAGCGCTTCTATCGTGCGGATAACGCGCGCGACCGCCGCGAGGGCGGCACCGGCCTCGGCCTTTCGATAGCGGCTTGGATCGTGGATGCCCACGAGGGCAGCATCGAGGTTCTTTCGCGAAAGGACGTGGGCACGCGCTTCACCGTGCGTCTGCCACGCGTGTAGCTCGGCAAGCCGAGAGCAAAGGGCGGTCATGCCGCCCCGCCCGCCGGACTACCCGAGCAGTTTCTCCCAGTCCTTCTCCTTGAATCCGACCAGCACGACGTCATCCAACACGAGCAGGGGACGCTTCACCAACATGCCATCGGTTGCCAGCAGGGCATACATCTCATCGTCACTCATCCCAGGCAGCTTGTCCTTCAGGCCCATGCTGCGATACAGCATCCCCGAAGTATTGAAGAACCTCCGAAGTGGGAGACCGCTTGCCCGATGCCATGAACGCAATTCTTCAGCCGTCGGATTCTCTTCTACGATATGGCGAATGTCATACTCGACGGACCGCTCATCCAACCAAGCCTTCGCCTTCCTGCAGGTAGAGCATTTCGGATACTGAACAAACAACATGACGCGCCTCTTTCTCGCGGGTACGACCATTCTATCCAAACACGGGACAGGG
>CACXDP010000204.1 GCA_902766445.1 uncultured Coriobacteriaceae bacterium | reverse complement strand
GCGTGGCGGAATTGGCAGACGCGTACGGTTCAGGTCCGTATGGGGGCAACCCCGTGAAGGTTCAAGTCCTTTCGCCCGCACCACGCAAAAAAGTAGAATCTTCGCAGGTAGAGAGCTTGCGAAGATTCTTTTTTTATATGTCAGTAGGTTATATCACCCATGTTGGGGGAAATCGGGGGGAAATTGTTTCGGCTGGCCTACGCGACAATCGCCAAGTTGGGAGCTTTAATCTCGTTGCCCTCGTCATTCGGCGAGCCTAGCGCGGCGAGAATCTTATCACGGTTCACACTGACCGCCTGACCCTTCATGACGTGGGCGTATGTACGCAGGATGAGTGATGGGTCGCTGTGTCCCATGAGTACTTGCACGGTCTTCAAATCGACTCCGTTGAGCATGAGGCGAGTGCAGTACGTGTGTCTCAGGATATGGGGAGTAACGACCGGGAGGCCGTTGGACTTGCAGAACCTGACGAGTGCGCGGGTGAGGTTTTCCGGGTGCATCACTTCGCAACCCGCTTTAGCGCATATGCTGGCCGTCTGGAAGTCCATGCCGAGCGATGCTAGCTTCTTGCGTTGGATTGCCCTCCAACGCGCGAGGTATGCAATCGTCTCCGGATCGATTGGAATGTCTCGGTTGCCCGCCTCGGTCTTCGTGGCCTTCTTGCCCAATGTCTCGGTGCAGACGGAACGACGGACGTGAACCACGCCTTCCGACTCGTCAAAGTCTCGCCATTCGAGCCCGCACGCCTCGCCTCGACGCAAGCCCGCGAACAGGCACAGGCGAAACGCGACGAGCGTGGCCCGTGGAGTACGCGAATCGAGGGCGGCACGGAACTCCTCGACCTGCTTGGGCGTTAGGGCCACCTTTTCTTTCGTGTCGTTCTTAGGCGTGTTCTTGCCTGTGACCGGATTCGAGTCAATGTAGCCGTCTTCGAGGGCAGATGAGAAAATCTGCTTGAGGGTTACGAACGTGCCGTGTGCTGTCGTGCCGCTCAGGGGCTTGCCAGTGAGTGTCGCGGCAGTTCCGTCAGAGCCGACCGTCGTAATGGCCTTCCTAAATGCTGCAATGTCGGAGGGCGTTATCTCCTTCATGATCATGTCGCCGAGCGTGAGGTTAATTGTGCGGACTCGGTTGCGCTCCTTGGATAGAGTGCGAGGGGCGACGGTGCGGTTTGCGAGCCACCTTTCGCTGTAGGCGCGGAGCGACGTGGTTTCCGCGTCTCGCCTCAACCCGCTTTCGAGTTCGCTGCGAAACTCGCGTATGCAACGACCCTTCTCCACCTTAGTCTGTTTCTCCACGTGGAATGTCTTACGCTCACGGTGAATCTCGCCGTTGGCAGTGTTGAGGATTTGGAACTCGACACGGCATGAGTTCGTCCCCCTGAATGATGCTGTGCCGTTGTTCTTGATTACGAGAGCCATTTCTACCGCCTTTCTGCCAGTGCGTCGAAATCGACGCCTTTGAACTCCTTCTCAAGCACGTGCCTATTTCTCGTCGCGATGCTTGCCGCACGCTTTAGGCTGATGCCCGCTATCTGTTTTGCCGCCGGGGAAGGCTCCATGCCGCCGTTGATGAGCGAGAGCACTTCCCTTGTCCGTCGAAACGCCTTCTGGCAAGAGGCGGAGCAGTATCGCCGCTTCTCCTTGCGCTCGTCGTGGGCGATGAACCTGCGACCGCACACGCGGCATTCACCCGCCCGCCCGCCTTCGCCAAGCTCGTCACGCAGGGCGACCCATAGCGCGGTCAGCGCGTCTGTCGCGACGAGAAGATAGTCGCCTGGTCTGTTGACGTTGAACAGTTGACGCACTCCCACGAAATGCACGTCAAGCAGGAACGCTAGCAGGTAATCGAGGGAGCGCCGACGTGATCCACTACGTTCAGGCACCCGAGTCGTGTAGATGAGCTGTGCGCCTTCCGTACAGGCAAGCCAACCCGCGATAGGGTCTGGCGCGAAGTCGCCAATGGGGTCCAAGGAGCAATCCACACACAAAGGCTCTTTGCGTACCTCCTCGCATGCATCCGAGATGAATTGCAGGTACTCGCACGCTGGTAGGTTGTATGCGTATGTCGTGACGCGCACGCCACGCTCGACGTGTTCGTTGACCACGCCGAGGGCCTTTATTACCTCGTCGTTGACGCTGTGCTCCTCGGGGTTATGCGACAGCTCGAACAGCTCGAACGCGGTGCGAATGAACTTGCAAGCGCACTCGTAGCATCGGGCAACGTTAAGCTCGTTATTCTTCCTGAACAGGCAATCGCTGGAACTTATCAAGGCCTCGACGCGATTAAACGCATCGTCGCCAAGGGTCCCGTCGATGTGATGGCGCAAGGCCCGGTCTTCGATGCGACTGATGTAGGGCGGCAGGAACTCCACGCCCGCGAATCTATCGCGGATTGACGGCACATCCAGTTCTACGAACAGCAACACGTCTTCGCCCGTGACCGCTGGCGTGCCAGTTGGCTTGCTGATGTATTGCCCGACGCGGTGGAAGGCAACCAATCTCGACACCTCCAAAAAGTCTAAGAAAAGTCGTGTTTAACAGAGCCTTTATCACCAGTATTGTACGTCAGGAGGTCTTAGCGTCAAGGCCTCAGACGAACCTTGACAGCGAAATAGGAAGTAAACCCGACGGCATGGACGTGTCCCCGCATGCTCGTCGGAGAGGAAAGACGGGGGCGGATTGGAGTTTTTCGAATGCTCAGGATTAAGCGGGTACTCAGAGAGAAGGGCTTGTCACAGTCGAAGGCTGCGAGGCTTGCCGACGTGAACGACACATCCATGTCCCGCATCGTGCGAGGCGTTGAACCGCCGTTCCCGAGGCGCGGGAAGCGTATCGCCGACGCGCTTGGGTGGGAGGGCGACTGGCGCGAGCTTTTCGAGGAGGTGGGCTAATGCCCGAGTTGCAGCTAGTTGTTGACGAGTTTCGTCAGCTTCCAGAGATGGAACTGTTCGCGGGCGTTCCCGACCTGTGTAGTCGCGCACAGTTTGCCGCGACGTTGGGCATCACGTGCCGCACGCTCGACCGATTGATAAAGGGCGGCAAGGTTAAGGCCGTTCGCATCGGTCGCCAAGTGCGGATACCTAAGACGGAGCTGGTGCGCATCGTAAGGGAAGGCGGCACCGATGCCAGATAAAACGAAAGAGGCCCGTCGTTGCTCTCGCCAAAGACCAAACGACGGGCATCAGAGCGCAGAGCCGAGCACACTTCCCTTTGACTGTGGCCGCTCAGCGCTCGACAACATTCTACCAACCGAAGACCACGTGCTCTGCGTGAGGATGCGAACATGACGGAGTACGGTACGGATTTCGCAGCCGTGGTCAACGAGCTTGATTCTGCGATAGCGAACGGCGCGAGCAAGTTAAAGTGCCTCGCAGTCGTGAATCGGTCGCTTGCTCTCAATCGCATCACGCGGGATGAGGCATCGTTGATGCTCGAAACGCTAGATAGCGCGTTCCGCAGCGACGAGGGCGACAACCAGCCGACACGGCAGCAGGAGGGCAGCGGCACGGACACGGCGACCGACGAGAATGCAAAAGCCGAGGTCATGGAGTCGCCCGAGGACGCGGGTGCATGGCTCGACCTATCCGAGGATGACGTGACGCTCAACTACGTTGTTGACGAGCTTTTGCCCGAGGAGCACATCATATTGTTCGTTGCGAGCGGAGGCGTGGGAAAGTCCATGCTCATGTTCGAACTCTGCGCAAGCGTTGCGACGGGCACGCCGTTTCTTGAGAGAAGGACGAGGCGAGGGTGCTGTCTGTACGTAGACCCCGAGCTACACGAGCGGCTGGCGAAGAGGCGGTTTCGTGCCGTCTGCGCGGCAAGGGGCATCACGCGCGACGAGCTGGGCGCACGGTTCAAGTACATGAACTTTCGAGGGCACCGCTCGACGCAGGACGCAATCGTTAACTACGTTCTCGCGCAAGCGAGGGCAGGGAATGCATTCGATCTAGTTGTCCTCGACTCGGTAAACGCCATCCTGAGGGGCGACGAGAACAGCGCGACCGACATGAGGGAGTTTATCTGCGCGGTGCAGAGGCTAGCGATGGCCGCGCACTGTGCGGTCGCCATCGTCCACCACACGGGCAAGTTTGGCGGGCAGGATGCAGGATACAAGGGGCGCGGCAGTTCCGTCCTTTCGAAGGACGGGCCGGACACGGTACTCGAAATCACGCAAATTCACGTTGACGAGGACTCCGATGCATGGGAAACGCTGAGGGCGCATGACCGCACGCTTAGCAACGGCGAGACTATCCGCGCGACTGGCTGGCGGTTCGACTGCGCGAAGCTGAGGAGCGGGGGTAACCCCGGGCACATCGACGTTGTTTACTGCTATCCGACGCATGAGGTCGTTGGAAACGACGCGCTGAGCGAGTGTGCCGCATCTGGTTCACCCGAGGACAATGGTAGTAGGGGCGGCAAGGAGAGCGGCAAGCTAAGGACCGCCGAGCACAAGCTGGCATGCATGAAGGGCGCGGCTGCGCTCATCGCGCACATGCACAGGCACGCAATCGGAGCCGAGGGCATCGACGGCAAGACCGCATGCTCGATTGTCGCCGAAGCCTTGGGCAAGGACTCGGCACAGACACAGAAGAGGGATGTGGTCGCATGCATCGAGGAAGGCGGCGAGTTCCTGCTGTTGAACCAAATCAGTCAACGCCGCTGGACTGTAGTGCCACAACATTTACCGCACGCGGACGATGAGGGGGAGCAGATGCAAGCTGATATCACCTAGCAACCGCTAATAACAGCAACTGAGCGCCTATATAGGTTACTCGCTGTTGTTAGCGCGTGAATCCACTGCGGGGGGCGGAGAATCCCGCCCCCCGACTGATGGATTACACACACTCGGTAACTGGCCACCAGCAGACATTAGCCCCCCCGAAATGAGGCGGGCGAAGAGAAAAAAGGAGGCGCACATGCGCAACATCAAAGAGGTCAAGACCACGCGCGACGAACAACTCACCGAGCTTCATTCGTGGCTCGACACCATTGGCACCGTTGCACTTGACTTGCGAGATCGTGGGCAGCTGACGGAGAGCGGGCAGCGCGAGTTAGACGCGACCATCGAACAGGCACGCGATGGACTCCTCGACGTGCTGGACGGAAAGCGTTCAATCTAAAAAAGATATCCGCTCAGGCGAGCGGAGCGAGCGCCGCGAGACGCGACAGATAGGAGCCAAGCCACAATGACAGAGCTAAGCACCATACTTCGGGAGACGTGCGACGGCGGTGTGTCGTGGCACGACGTTCAGGTTAGCGGCAGCGGGCCTAACCTTAAGTGTCCGTTGGCGGGCGACTGCTTTGGGCGTGCGTGCGCGTTTGCGGAGCGCACCGAGGAAATCACCGAGGGCACCAAGCCCGTAGGCGAGCCAGGCATCGAGTTTGCCGTCGTGCGTACGCGCGAAAGCGTATGGGCGTGCTCGTTGGCCACCGCCCGACCCGTCGTTGAGACGGAGCGCGTGGTCAAGCGACGCACGCCGACCGGCGAAGAGATCGAGGCGGCGAGGGAGGCGACGGAGCGGGCGCGGGCACTCGACAGGATGCGCGCGAAGCATTGTCGCGCATCGTAGACACTCGAAGCAGCCTACCATGGGGCATGCTCAACGACGGGCATGCCCTTTTTCTTTTGGGGAGGCAACATGACAAGCCACGGCTATCGACTTTATCTGAACGACATTCAGCACGCCGCCATAGACGCGAGGCGTGCGCGCGAGGCGCTGGAAGAGGCCGAGCACATGCTGACGAGGGTACCCACAGCCGACATGAGCGAGGTTCACGTGCGCAGCTCAGCCACCACCGACGCGATGTGTGCCCGCGTGCATGGCTACCAGCAGCAGCGCGAGGCAGCGCTATCGAGGTTGCGCAGTTCCCTCGAAGCCCTGGACGGTTTTAGATTCGAATTGCAAGAGTCACAGCTACGCGATATCGCGTGCAGGGCGCTGTGGTTGAGACACGCGCTAGGGCAATCTTACGACCGCATAGCCGCCGAGCTGAGGTTGACCCATTCGACGTGCTGGCGCTTGTGCAGGGACGCGGAGATAGTCCTGGGCGAGTCCTTGGGCGTGGTGGGCATCGAGCCGTCACCATCGGTGACTAAGCGACTGTGCCGAGCGTAAAGCACTTTACCCTTTACTCAACAGACACAGCAGATACCCGCTTTGCGCCGCGCAGATAAGCCACAGAGCCGAGAACTCGCACGAATCGACTGGGTTACACGTTCGCGAGACGAAAGGCCGCGAGAGAGGCGCTAGAGGGCCGCAGAATGGATTTGCGCAGTTGAGGGCATGTGTGCGAGGGCATCGAGACGGCAGGGCGAAACCCTGGGCTACTTGTGCCGACGATGGACTCACCGCCAACCTCGCATCACCGAGGCAGAGGGTGCGCGCCAAGCCCGAGGCGAGGCACCCACGGGGGTCTTTTGCTATAACTTGTATGAGGCTCCCCATCGGCACCGGAGCCGAAATACCCCCTATTTAACATTTTTGTTTTCGAGGCCGTGGGGGGATGGCAGCGCATGGCCACCGCCACAACCTCACCAAGACACATAGGCAGAAGTGGCCGGACGATTCACACGGTTTGGATTTGCCAACCATCCTGCAGCATCTTCTCATGGCGTGCTCAGCCGTTGCGCATCTTATGTCACAGCTCACCATCTATTTCGCCTATGCGTTTGTAACCTCGACGCATCCTTTAGGCGCATATGGCATGCGTATCAAGTCCTGCTATACGGTTTGTTGGTTGCGTCTGTTTTTCTGCATTTAGAGATAAGTTGCATGGCTACCGATGCACCGTTTGCAGCCGTTGCGAGAGACAGGCGGAGGCGTGCGTACAAGCCTTTTTCTCAGCGCAAACGACTACTTAGCCATATGTGGTTGCATGAACCGAAGCCGCCCAGGCCGTCGCGGCACTGGGGGAGTTGCGAGGACTCGAAACGAGATGAGCGTCAGTTGGTGTCCGCTCTTTGGATCACGGACGGCAGCGGCATCACGGCGCGCGCGACGGGTCCCATCGTCGGGGAGAGGAGCCGAAACCCCTATATTTCCGCCCGCCCAGTAGCCACCTAGGAAAAAATCGACCTCTCCCACCACTTACAGAATAGCACAAGATGTGTCAAATGTGCATAATGAACATTAGGTATCACAGAATTACACAATACGTACACATTTGGCACATTTGGCATATTTCAGCCAAAACCAGTCACGGCACCATTGGCGAGAAAGCAACGCCTCTACCTGCGCATATGTAGGATATGTGGATGTATGTTCAACATCTTTGGCGCAAGAGGCGCGATTATTCACTGCCCTACTTTACATAACACCCGTTATCAGGTGTATAAGGTGCATTATGCATACTTGACACATTTGACTTAAGGTGCTACTATAAGGACGGTGGGAGATGTCGCCTCTTCGCGGGCGGGCCCACCGGGAGCGTAGGCACGCGGGAAAGGAGGAAGATATGGCACAGCGTCAGGTGAAGAAGATGAACGTAGCCCTGGACACGGATATCGTCCCGTGGCTGGAAATCGAGGCGGGCCGTCGCGGAGTCTCGATCACAGCGCTCATCAACGATGCCGTGCGCGAGCAGAGGGACAGCGCACCCGAGAACGTCAGGGCC
The DNA here is from genome assembly GCA_902766445.1 of uncultured Coriobacteriaceae bacterium. Taxonomy (GTDB): domain Bacteria; phylum Actinomycetota; class Coriobacteriia; order Coriobacteriales; family Atopobiaceae; genus RUG440. The sequence goes on along the minus strand of CACXDP010000204.1, from coordinate 868 downwards.
GTATATGAAGCAGCCCTCGCGACGCGCGAGCGGTAAGGCCCGACCATGGCAAGGAATCGCCGCCACGACCAAGGCGACCAACCGAGCGTGACGGCGATTTGGGATGGCCCGATGCAAAGGCAAAGGGCACGGAAGAAAGGATACCAGACATGATGGACGGAAACGCGGAGAGGGCGCTGCGCAACAGCGTCACGGACGCATCGGACGGCATGGCCGTGATGGCCGAGCAGATGAGGGCGCTGCGCCGATGCCTGTACAGCGCGACGAACAACCACAAGGACAGCGAGGCGGACGCATCGCGATACGGAGAGTACGACCTGAAGCCGAGCGATGCCGTCATGATCGCGAACGCGCTGCTCGACGTGTGGGCGCTTCGGGCCGATGTCACGGCAAACGAGCTCGAGGTCTGCTGCCAAGGATTGGGCGAGGGAGACGAGGTCGCGACGGCGTAGGCTTGGGCGCGACGGCAGCGAACGGCGCGCGCTTTGGCCGAGGTCAACCTCGGCCAAAGCGCGCGCCTCTTTTCTTCCCCGTAGGCGGATACCAGCTGGCATCCGCTTTTAGATCGGGAACGGCACCGATGCGAAACGGCCCTAACTACGAGGCGTTTTTCGCGTTTTGCGTTGGGGGAAATCGGGGGTAAATTTGGGGGAAATCGGGGGGAAAATAGGTTTCTTGTTATGTCTATCAATGTCTACTAGTGACCACCAAAAACAGCCGTCTACCTGCGGAAATGTCTTTAGCTGTCTACTCTTTTCTACCTCTGTCAACATGCTAGATAACCCCGTGAAGGTTCAAGTCCTTTCGCCCGCACCACTAAAAGACGAAATCCTCGCAGGCAGAGAGCTTACGAGGATTTTTTCATGTG
>CACXDP010000203.1 GCA_902766445.1 uncultured Coriobacteriaceae bacterium | reverse complement strand
CACCGGCGTGCCCGAGGGCTGCACCGCGTCCGTCGCGGGCGACCAGGAGACGGGCTTCACCATCACCAACACCCTGCCCGAAGAGGCGGAGACCACAAGCGTCGAGGTCGCCAAGGCCTGGCAGGACGGCGAGGGCAACGCCATCGACTGGCCCGAGGGCGCGACCGTCACGGTCGAGCTCTACAAGGACGGCGAGGCGACGAGCGAGACGCTAGAGCTCACGTCCGACAAGACGAGCGCGAAGTTCGAGGGCCTCGACCCGGCTGCCGAGTACACCGTCAGGGAGACCGAGGTCGGCGGCGGCGTGAGCGTGGCCAGCAGCGAGACCACGGGCGACGCGGCGAACGGCTTCACCATCACCAACACCCTGCCGAGCGAGGCCGGGACCGTCGACATCGACGTCGCCAAGGTCTGGAAGGACGCCGACGGCGAGGACATCGACTGGCCCGAGGGCGCGACCGTAACGATCGAGCTGCGACGCGACGGCGAGTCGCTCGACCCGAAGCAGGAAATCGAGCTCACGGCCGAGAACCCGACGGGAACCTTCACCGGCATCGACGCCGCAGCGGTCTCCGAGTACACCGTGGCCGAGACGAAGGCAACCGGGGTTACCGTGAGCAAGTCCACGGCCGCCGGCAGCCTCGAGGACGGCTTCACCTTCACCAACACCGTCGGCGACGGCAAGGCCAACATCAAGGTGACCAAGGTCTGGAAAGACGCGGACGGCAAGGACATGGACTGGCCCGAGGGCGCGACGGTAACCGTCGAGCTGCTCGAGGGCGGCAAGTCCCTCGAGCCCGCACAGACGGTCGAGCTCGACGAGGGCAGGACCTCCGCGACCTTCGAGGGCCTCGAGCTCAAGGACAAGACGACCTACAGCGTGCGCGAGACGGTGGAGGGCGCGCCCAGCGGCTTCAGCCTCAGCACCTCCGGCAACCTCGCCAACGGCTTCACGCTGACTAACAGCTACAGGAAGGCGTCCTCCACGACGACCTCCGGCTCCACGGAGTCCGAGACCACCACCACGAGGACCACCATCCCGGGCACGTCCTACACCACGACCACGGGCTCGTCCCCGGTGTCCTCGACCACGAGGTCGAGCACGCCCAAGACCGGCGATCCCACGGCAGTCGCCCAGCTGGCCGTGCTCCTCACCACGGGAGCCACCCTCGTGACCGCCGGCGCACTTCGCCGCCGCAGGCGCAAATAGCGCGAAGCGTAGGCGCGGATAGCGCAAAGCGCGGATAGCGCAAAGGCGCAGGCACCGCCAACCAGGGCCACCCTCCGGGGTGGCCCTATTTTCGTTCCCGTCCCGAAGTCCGTAGACGAAATGTCCCGCACCCAAGCGGGCGGTAAGCGAGAAAACAACCGCATCCAGCGGCTCTAGGATTGAAAAGCGATAGTCACATCCAGTCAGCCAGCGTATCTGGAAGATTGGAGGTGATTGAACATGCGGGACCTAGCCTACTCGTCTTCCCGGAGCGTATTGGCAGCAGAGCGCATGCTAAACGCGGCCTCGACGATGGCCTTGGGCCTGCTGGAAAAAACTCCGCATGCAATCTCTGCAACCTTGCATATCTTTCGCGGTTTGCGCTCTGCTCTCGCACTCCTTGCAGCAAAACCCGTATCGGGTGTGCTGCCGATACGGGATGCAGGGCCGGTTCCGCTGCGTCATATGGTCCTCTTCACGAGATAGGGCCACTGGTTTTGTCACAAGTGCTTCTTATCAATGTGATACAGGAGAACCGTCCCCCCCGCATCCCGCCAGGAGCGAGAACTACGCACATCGCATGCCGTTGTGCGTAGTTCAGCTGTTTTTCCTCAATCAATCCTGCGGAAATACAGAGAATTACGCACACCGTGCTGCGTTGTGCGTAATTCGGATGGACAAAGGGGGCGTTGTCTGCGGGACAAGAGGTACGGGAGCGTTTGGCTGGGGCGTTTGTCCTTTCGGAATGAGTGACCGGGTGGCGTCGATTGCTGGCCCGATGCGCTTTGCAGCCATGCTCGTGCGTACGATAGGGAAGGGAGGCACTGCCGCTTGGTGGAGGGCGGCTGGCATCACATCGGTGGACTCCAGGTTCGACGATCGTCACGAGTTGAAGTGCGGGCACGCTGACCTGGTGCGGCTCGCCGGGTCGCACGTCTTGGCTGTTTGTCCATACGATGCCTAGGCCGGCATCATGGAGGTGAGAAGAGGAGAGCTTACGGGGTCGACCGAACCAGTCTCGCCGTATGCTGGAGCGGCGGTCCCGCACGTAGTAGTTATGTAACACCGATGCCGGCCCCACCATACTTGCGGGTCGATACTTGGTTGCAGCGATTATTCAGCGGCAAGAGGCGAGCGCCTAATGAACTACGCATTCTGCAAGGGGCAAGTATCCTGACGCCATCCCCGCGAATGACTGCGCACATATACTACTGCAGCATAGGATGGGGCCTAGCAACGAAGCGATGTACACTAACGCCGTCCTGGCCGAGAGTCTTTACCGAATGCATGAAGGTAACGAATTCGGCGGGCTAAAACCTGCCATTGTGGCGAAACACCCAGACATTGTTCATCTGGGTCAGCCAAGGGCGGAATGGGAGAGGTTAGGGCTCAGCCCCAAATATGTGGGTCGACAGCCGCATATGGGCCGGAATTGGACGGCCTCTTCCACAGCGTAGCAAGCGCTCGGACCGCAGGGAAGCCACCCGTCTTGCTCTGCGGGGTGTTCCCCAGAATCGACGTTGCCGTGGCGACTCTTGCCACGGGAACGTAAGACCCAGGGAAGACGGACCAAGCGAACGTCGATTCCGGGGAACTCCTCCACGACATCACAAAACCCGAAGAACCAGATGCGTGGGAGCCTGTCCAGCCAGCGGACTGGGTATGTCGAAGCGTAGCTTGCGTCCACAGGGTTTGACAGGTGACCAAAACGCCTTTCACCGCCTGTAAATTACCTTTAAGGGCGACACACGAATACTTCTTTGTGGATGATTCAGCTAGTGGTAAGGTAATTCTGATTCTAGTATGAGTGTAGTATGTATTTTTATGTAAGTTGTAGGTAGGCATCGTTTTGGGGTGAGAAAGGAAGTCGCAATGGAACCGAAGCACAGACCCAAACGGAAAACCACGCGGCTGGAGCGCTTTCTGAGCGTTTTCGGCGCCGTGGTCCTCGTGAT
>CACXDP010000202.1 GCA_902766445.1 uncultured Coriobacteriaceae bacterium | reverse complement strand
CGCTGCTTCTGGCCGCCGGAGACGTTGGTGCCGCCCTGCTCGATGTAGGTGTCGTACTTGTCGGGCATGAGCTGGATGAACTCGTCGGCTTGTGCGAGCCTGCAGGCATGCTCGAGCTCTTCGTCGGTCGCGTCTGGGTCGCCCCAACGAAGGTTGTCCTTGATGGTGCCGGAAAAGAGCACGTTGCGCTGCAGCACCACGGACACCTCGTTGCGCAAGGTGTCGAGGTCGTAGTCGCGTACGTCGATGCCGCCTACGCGCACGGTGCCTTTGGTGGCGTCGTAGAGGCGGCTGATGAGCTGGACGAGCGTGGACTTGGATGAGCCGGTGCCGCCGATGATACCGATGACCTCGCCCGAGCGGATGTGAAGGTCAATGTTGGAGAGGGCCATGCGGTCGGCGGCAGCGTTGTAGGCGAAGCTCACGCCGTCAAAGTCAATGGACCCGTCGGGCACGTCGTAGATGGGGTCGGCGGGGTTGCTGATGTCGGGTTGCTCGACGAGTACCTCGCAGATGCGCCTGGCGCTCTCCTCGCTCATGGTGACGATGACGAAGATCATGGACAGCATGTTGAGGCTCATGAGCATCGAGAAGCCGTAGGTGATGAGGGCAGACATCTGGCCGACCTGCATGTCGGCGCCAGCCGAGCTCACGATGGCACGACTGCCAAAGAAGATGACGAAGGTGTAGATGATGTCGACCGCGAGAGTCATGGCCGGCTGGTTCCATGCGAGGATGCGCTCGGCACCCCAGAAGTCAAAGAACAGCTCGCCGGAGGCCTTGCGGAACTTCTGCTTCTCGTAGTCCTCGCGAACGTAGCTCTTTACCACGCGGATGCCGCTGACGTTCTCCTCCACCGACTCGTTGAGGCGGTCGTACTTGCGGAAGATGCGGCGAAAGATGGGCATGACGATGCGCGCGATGCCAAGGAGCGCCGCGCCGAGGCCGATTGACACAAAGACGTACAGGATTGCCATGGGGCCACCTGAGACGAAGGCCATGACGGCTGCAAAGACAATCATGAGCGGGGATCGCACGGCCGAGCGTATGAGCTGCATGTACGCCATCTGCACGTTCTGCGTGTCCGTGGTGAGGCGTGTGACCAGTGAGTTCGTGGAGAAGCGGTCGATGTTTGAGAACGAGAACCGCTGGATGGAGGCGAACATGTCGTGTCGCAGATTGCGCGCGAGGCCGGTTGAGGCCACGGAGCAAGCCACGCCAGCACGAATGCCGCAAAAAAGGGACACAAGTGCGAGCGCCGTTAGCACGGCTCCGTAGATGCCGATGGTACGCATCTCGGTGCCGTCCTGCATGTCGTTAATGAGCTGCGACGTGATGAAGGGGATGGTGCATTCGATGATGACCTCGCCGGTCACATAGAGTGGTGCGCGCAGTGAATCGGCCTTGAACTCGCGTACTGACTTGCCGATGATGCCAAAGATCTCGCGCAAGGTGAGGTTGGGCATGGTCGTCTGCTCGTTCGTCATATTTTCGCCTCGCTTTCGTCAAGAGTGGTCCAATGGCGTTTTACCCTGGAGAGCAACGTGCCGAGAGTCCGTTGCTCCTCTATGGTGAGGCACGAGAACGCTGCACTTTCGAAGCGCTCTCGCTCCTCACAGGCATGCCGCGCCCAATCGCGCCCCTTTGCCGTCAGTTCGATGTCGAGCTGCCGGCGATCGCGCTGGCAGGCAGAGCGCCTGATAAGCTGCTCGCCCTCGAGCTTGGTAAGCACCTCAGAAAGGGATGCAGAGCTAACATCGCTTCTCTCGAGTAGCTCTCGCTGCGTGAGGTGTCCGTCATGCTTGCTGAGCGCGGTGAGCACGAACTTCTTTCCCCCACGCCCTCCTGCGTGAACGTGCAGATAATGCCCGAAGTATCCAAGGTAGTGCAGCATTTCGGCGGGATTGGGTGGCCCTGCCGAGGTTTCGTATTCGACGTCCAAAACTCCTCCAATCGATTAGGTACCTAGCTATCCTATTCCCCGCTTACAAAAATGTCAAGGTACCTAATGAAATCGAGTCCATTGCAGGTATGCGAGGGATGGCCCCTCCTGTGCCTTTCGCGTGCCCTCTCAAAGGTTTGCCTGACTCACCTGTGCTACAGTCATGTGATGATGCGCACAATCAGCCGCGGATGTTGAGGGGGATCGTGTGAGAGAGAAGGCGCTGCGAAAGGGCACCGTCGTCTTCAAGCAGGGGGATGCCGGAGATTGCATGTACTATGTCCGTTGGGGCAAAGTCGGGGTGTTTGTGGACTATGGCACACCTAAGCAGAGACAGCTTGCAGAGCTCAATGCGGGCGATTGCTTTGGAGAGATGGGCCTCATCGATGGTGAGCCGCGCTCTGCCACCGTGGTGGTCATGGAAGGCGAAACGGTACTGGAGCGAATCGGCGAGGACGAGTTCGCGGAGTTCCTCGCAAGCAACCCAAACCAGGTATATGCCATCATTCAGCAGCTGAGTCATAAACTGCGCCAGGTCACCAAGGACTACTTGGAAGTCTGCCAGTCTGTTGCGGGTGCCGTGGGGGAGAGTGCTGACGGCGTGGACGATGCCAGTGACTACCATTTCGCGCAAGACGAGCGGCTGCGAGAGATTCACGACAGGCAAGCCGCGGCGGGCGACGCATAGGGGGTGCCGTATGAATCACTTGAGTTTCAACGCCGGCGATGTAATTCTTCGCGAGGGTACGTACGGCGAGACGATGTACGAGATAACCTCTGGCACGGTGGGAATCTATGCGGCCTATGGCTTGCCGGAGCAGCGCATGCTAGCGACGCTTGGCCAAGGCGATAGTTTCGGAGAGATGGGCCTTGTGGAATTCTGGGCGCGGAGCGCGACGGCTGTCGCAATGGAAGATGGCACCTGCGTGGATGAGGTGAACCTCGACGAGTTCATGGCCTACATCCGCACGCGGCCGGAGAAGACCCTTCAGATCATGCGTCAACTCAGTGCGCGCATTCGCGAAACCGACGCGAAGTATGTTGAGGCCTGTCGCACCATTCACGATGCCATCGAGGCCGAGAGGGCGGGAAAGACGCGCGGCGGCAGTCTCCGATCGAAACTGTTTGGCATGATTCAGCACGTGAGGGGTCGCGCCTCGTGACGCAGGCGGATTGGGCGCTTGGGGGCCTGGCGTGAGCATGGAACACTCGGAGT
>CACXDP010000201.1 GCA_902766445.1 uncultured Coriobacteriaceae bacterium | reverse complement strand
TCTTTGGCTGCGTGCTGGACAAGTACTACGGCGGGGAGCCCGACCAGCGCACCCGCGACATCGTTGCCGCGTGGCGCTAGGTGCCCGCCGACTCTTGGGGATTTCGCGCCGATGCCAACGAGGCTCCTATCGAGAAAGGGCTCGTCGCTCAGGACGAGACGGAGCCACAAGAAGTTGTCTCGGCAGAAGATGATTCTTCTCCCTACGCTCCTGAGCAAGACACCCCCGGTGTTCTGACAACCCAGGAAAGCTCCCCCACGAGTGGCAAGTTCGGCACGTGCCGATGGTCCATAAGCGGGGGTGTCCTCACAATCGCTCCGGCAAGTGGCGTGCGCGGCGAGCTCCCAGATCTTAAGAATCCCAGTATCTCCTCATGGCCGTGGGCTGTCTCGGAGAAGTCGTCAATCACAGAGGTCAAGGTCGAGGGCACCGTGGTCTGCGGGACGAGTGTGGCATATATGTTCAGCTTCTTTCCCAACGTCAAGAGCATGGATCTCAGTGGGCTCGACACGTCGAGGGCCACAGACATGAACAGCATGTTCCGCGTGGATGCAGAACTCATAGAGCTCGACCTCTCGAGATGGGATACGTCGAGGGTGACGAACATGGCCGCCATGTTTGTTGGCTGTAGCAAGCTTCGCTCACTCGACTTGAATGGGTTCGACACCCGTAATGTCAAGTCGATGTCAAACATGTTTGGCTCATGCAATGCGCTTGCGACACTGGACATCTCCACGTTCGATACGTCGAGCGTGGAGGACATGATGTCCATGTTCTTTCGCTGCAACTCACTAACCTCGCTGGACATCTCGGGGTTCCACAGCGACAGGGTTTTGTACATGGGCCACATGTTTGACGGCTTCACCTCCCTCAAGTCTCTGGACGCGTCTGCGCTGAGTGGCGCTAGTCTCATCGCCGACCCCGTAACTCGAGACAATCTCTCAGTGCAGGGGCTTTCCGGTGGATACGGGACATACAGGATGTTCGCTGAATGCACATCGCTCGAGTCGCTCAACCTCTCGAGCTTTGACATGCCGAGGGACCACGACGTCGACATGGGCGACATGTACGAAGGCTGCGGGTCGCTCGCTTTGTGGAAGGTGGGTGCCGGGTACCGAACGGATCTCGATGGCGCCGTTCCGGCCGCGACGGCCGCGAAGGGCTGGTGGTCTCGCAAGGCGTCTAGCTGGCTTTCCGTGGACAAGGTCGCTGCTCGCTCCGGCGTCGCTGACACTTACACCAATGCTCCCGCGCGCAGCATCGCCAAGGCCGCCATCAGGCTCTCGACCACGAGTTACACCTATGATGCCACCGCAAAGAAGCCTGTCGTCAAATCAGTCACGCTCAACGGCACCCCACTCGTCCGGGGTACCGACTACACCGTGTCGTACGCCTCCGGTCGCAAGGATGCCGGAACCTACGAGGTCACCGTGAAGGGCATCGGCTGGTATACGGGGTCTGCCAAGGCGGCTTTCACCATCGCAAAGGCCGCGAATCCCATCACAGCCAAGGCCTTGAAGGCGAACGTCTCCGTGACTTACAACCCGAAGGCCGCGACCGTGACGCCCAAGAACGTCGGAACCAGCGGCAAGGTCGGCGCGCTCTCCTACGCCAACACCAGCACCGGCGAGGTGGCCAAGGGCTTCGCGGTCGACCCCGCGACCGGCGAGGTGACGCTGCCCAAGGTCACGAGGGCCGGCACCTACGACGTCAGGGTCAAGGTCACCGCCGCCGGCAACAAAAACTACAAGGTGGGGAGCAAAACCGTCTCCTACAAGATAGTCGTCAACAAAGCGGCCAACCCCATGACGCTGACGCCCGCCACGCGCACGGTGAGCTTCGAGACCCTGAAGTCTAGGCCCGTCACCATCACCAAACCTCTCACTGTCTCCGGCTCCATCGGGACGAAGACCTACACGAGGGCGCAGAACTCGAACTACTTCACCGTCGACGAGTAGACCGGCAAGGTCACCGTGAAGAAGGGGACCCCCAAGGGCACCTACACCCTCAAGGTCAGGGTCACCGCGGCCGGCGGCCCGAACTACGAGGCGGGCTCCAAGGTCGTAACCGGCAAGATCACCGTGAAGTAGCCGAGGCGGCCGCGCGCGGGCCCTCCGGGCAGCCAACCCAGCCCGGCTCGGTTGTTCGAGTGCGTGGTTCTTGTCATCGGGGAGGCCCCGAGTGCGTGGTTCGACGTCCCAACCACGCACTCGGGGCCCCCAAGATGACGCGAACCACGCACTCGATTGGCAACCACGCACTCGGGGCCCCCAAGATGACGCGAACCACGCACTCGATTGGCAACTACGCACTCGGGGCGAGGCCGCGCACTCGGCCTGCCGGCGCGGCGCGGGGAGCCGCCGGGACCGACGGCCAGCTTTCCGCGCTCGTTTGCGAGCTCGCCCGACGGTGCCGCCGCGCCACCGGGCCCCGGCCCCAACAGCGCGGCCCCTCAACGGGCGCTCACGTGCTATACTGCACATAGTCTGAGAGGGGGCCAGCATGGGAGCATACGTCAACCCCGGCAACGAGGGGTTCGCCGGGATCGTATCGGGCGACTACGTGGACAAGACCGGGCTCATCGGGCTGGTGAACGGGGTCATCGGCACGCCGAACAAGCTCGTCGCGGTCACGCGCCCCCGGCGCTTCGGCAAGACCTTCGCCGCCGAGTCGCTCGTGGCCTACTACAGCCGCGGCTGCGACTCGAGGGCGCTCTTCGAGGGGCTCGACATCGGCCGGGACCCGGGCTTCGGCGAGCACCTCAACGCCTACAATGTGGTGCGGCTCGATATGACGGCGTTCAGAGGCGCGCCGGACGTGGCGGGCGAGGTCGGGCGCGTCATTCTCAAGGACCTGCGCTCGGCGCTGCCCTCCGCCGGCGCCGGCAACGAGGGACACCCCAACGAGTTAACCTCCTCACTCACCGACTTCGTCGACGCTACGAGCCGCCGGTTCGTTTTCGTGATTGACGAGTGGGACGCGCCGCTGCGCGAGCGCCGCTCGAAGGATTCGCAAAAGGCGTGGGTCTACTTCCTGAGGCTCCTCTTCAAGAACACCACCTTCACGGCCAAAGCGGTCGCGGCCTGCTACATGACCGGTATCCTCCCGATCGTGCGTTACGGGACGCAGTCGGCCCTCAGCGACTTCCGGGAGTACACGATACTTGCCCCCGACGCCTACGCCCCCTACGTCGGCTTCACTGAGGCGGAGGTCGAGGGGCTCGCCGCCCGGCGCGGGATGGACATGGCCGATCTGCGCCGGTGGTACGACGGCTACGAACTGCCCTACTTCGACGAGGGGAAGAGGCGCCACGAGAGGCTGCGCTGCTACGCTCCCTATTCCGTGATGGAGGCGTGCAGGCGACACAGGGTTGCGAGCTACTGGGCGGACTCGGAGGCCTTCGGCTCCCTGCGCCTCTACGTGGACATGGACTTCGACGGGCTTCAGCAGTCGATCGTGCAGGCGGTGGGCGGCGCCGCGGTCCCCGTGAGCGTCGGAACCTTTGACAACGACATCCACGAGTTGACGAGCCGCGACGACGCGCTCACGCTGCTCTGCCACTTGGGCTATCTGGCCTACGACGAAGGGACAAGGACCGCGCGCGTGCCCAACGAGGAGGTGCGCGCGGAGCTGCGCCAGGCTGTGGGCAGGAGCCGCCACGCGCGAGTCGCGGCGATCGTGCGCGAGAGCGACACGCTGCTCGAGGCCACCTGGGACCTGGACGAGGACGAGGTCGCCGCGGCGCTCGCCCGCGCCCACGACGGCGGGTGCGCCCACCAGTTCTACAACAACGAGCAGGCCCTGCGCGCGGTCGTGCGCGCGGCCTACATCGCGGCCGCCGACCACTACGCCGAGGTGCAGGAGCTCCCCTCCGGTCGGGGCGTGGCCGACATAGCATACATACCCAGACGAGGCGACCCCGCGCCAGCACTGCTCGTCGAGCTCAAGTGGAACCGTAGGCCCACGGCCGCCCTGGGCCAGGTCCTCGAGCGCGACTACGCCCGCGCCCTGCGCGAATGGGGCGGCCCCGTCCTGCTCGTCGGCGTCACCTACGACCCGAAGACCCGCGAGCACACCTGCCGCATCGAGGAGGCGTAGCTTAAAGATTGGCGCGCCTCTTTCGCGTGCTCCACGCTTCGGAAGAGAGGCGCCGCACGCTGTGCTGGCTTATAATATCCGTGACGGAGCGCACGCGTCGCAGCAGAGGAGGTGACATGGGGAAGAGACTTGACGATTACTTGGCGCGAATCGATGCGCTGCTCGGGACCAGCCCCTCCGGCACGGACTGGGGCCGCGTCCTCGAGGAGCACCTCGCGCAGACGTCCTTCTTT
>CACXDP010000200.1 GCA_902766445.1 uncultured Coriobacteriaceae bacterium | reverse complement strand
CTATGTGGTCCCCATCTACAAATCGGGCACCTTCATAGGGTTGCTCGGCATGGACATCCCCCTCAGCACAATCGAGAATCTCGTGAGCTCCATTCACATCTACGAGACGGGCTTCGCCTGCCTGCTGGATGCGAACGGGAACGTAATCTATCATCCCACACAGGAGTCGGGCGCCCCACTCGACGCACCGATTGACGAGGAAATCCTCCAGCGGGAAGACAGCACCGGCACGCTCATTCGCTATAAGAGTGCGACGGGCGAGCAACGGCAGATGTCCTTTACGACGCTCTCCACGGGCATGAAGCTCGTGGTAATCGCACCCACCAGCGAGGTAGACGCATCGGTAACGCTGCTTACACACGCAATTTTGCCCATCGTGATTGCCGTCGTCCTCGTCATCACACTGATAGGGTTTCTCACCATGGGGCACCTTACTGGCCCTCTGAAGCGCTTGACCGCCGCATCGCAACGACTTGCCAACGCGGACTACGACGTCGAACTCGACTACAAGGGCAAGGACGAAGTCGGCGCATTGACGAAGGCCTTCCAAAGCATGCGCACACAAATTGAGGAGGACTTCGAGGACCTGAACCGCCGCGCACACACCGACGCCCTCACAGGACTTCCCAACCAGCGCTACTTCTTCGAGCTTGCCGCCGCGGAACGCAATCGGCTGATTGCCTGCGGCAAGAAGCCTGTCCTGCTCTACTTCAACCTCGTGGGCATGAAGCTCTACAACCGCCAATACACCTTTGCGGAGGGCGACAAGCTCATATGCGACGTGGCACAGATTCTCTCCCGCCACTTTGGAGAGCAACTGACGAGTCACTTTGGACAGGACCACTTTGCAGCGGTAAGCGAGGAGGAACATCTAGAAGAACGCCTCGGCGAAGTGTTTAAGGATTGTCAGCAGGCAAACGGAGGCAAGTCGCTGCCGTTGAGTGTGGGGATCTATCGGCACAGCACGGCGGATGTCGAAGCCAGTGTCGCCTGCGACCGCGCGAAGTTTGCCTGCGATCAGCGACGCGGTTCTTACGTCTCTGGTTTTTCGTACTTCGACTCAACCATGCAGCGTCAACTTCACACCACACGCTATGTTATCAACCACCTCGACGAGGCTCTCGAGAATGGATGGATTCAAGTCTACTACCAGCCCATCGTCCGATCGGTCAGCGGCAGCGTCTGCGACGAGGAGGCTCTCTCGCGGTGGATCGATCCTCGAAAGGGCTTCTTGTCACCGGGCGACTTCATCCCTGCCCTTGAGGGGGCCGGCCTCATTTACCGCGTCGACCTGTACGTTCTCGACCGCGTGCTCGAGAAGATGAGGCTGCAGAAGGAGATTGGCCTGACTGTCGTCTCACACTCTATTAACCTTTCTCGATCCGACTTCGATGCCTGCGACCTCGTTGAGGAGATTCGCACGCGCGTGGATGCGGCGGGAATTCCGCGCAAGATGATTACGATCGAGATTACCGAGAGCATCATCGGCAAGGAATTCGACTTCATCAAGGAGCAAATCGAGCGATTCCAGGGGTTGGGCTTCCCAGTGTGGATTGACGACTTCGGCAGCGGCTACTCGTCGCTCGACTTCCTCCAGAGCATCGATTTCGACCTCATTAAATTCGACATGAGCTTCCTGCGCAAGCTCGATGAGGGACAGAACGGAAGGATAATCTTGACCGAATTGATGCGCATGGCCACCGCAATGGGCGTGGACACCATCTGCGAGGGCGTGGAAACCGAGGACCAAGTACGTTTCTTGCGCGAGATCGGCTGCTCCAAGCTTCAGGGCTTCTACTATTGCAAGGCGATACCGTTTGACGAGATTGTCGAACGGTATCGGAGGGGTATCCAGATTGGCTACGAGAACCCGGAGGAGTCCGACTACTTCGACAGCATTGGCAAAGTCAACCTCCACGACCTGACATCCATTGCCCATGAGGATGAAGAGACGCTGCAAAATGCCTTCAACATGGTGCCCATGGCCATCATGGAGCTGACGGGCCGCACGGTTCAGTTCGTCCGTACCAACCAGGCCTACCGTGACTTCCTCAACCGCTATACTCCACCTGAAGCTTTCTTCCTGCTGCACGCACGAGAGTGTCTTGACAGCAGTGGAAGTCGCTTCTTCTTTGACGAGAAACTGCCCGACGGATCCATCGCGCGTTGCCTGATGAGGCACATCGGGACCAACCCCGTCACGGAGACCCCTGCCATAGCGATTGCGATTCTCTCGGTCGCGTAAGGCGTGGACAATCGCTTCTGACAAAGGACACCCTCTCGCCACAAGCGATTGCCAAATGTCACCTGGCAGGTTACCTTCGCATGCCGGCCACCCCGTAGACTCCTTGTTGTACCGCAAGGAAGTGCAACCAGAAGGAGGCAGTCATGAAGAAGGACCTTACCGAGCTCGTATTCATCGTCGACAAGAGCGGATCGATGTGTGGCCTGGAGGCAGACACCATCGGCGGGCTCAACTCCACGCTCAAGAAGAACCGGGCCCTGCCCGGAGAGGCGAACGTCTCCATCGTGCTCTTCGACGACACGAGCGAGGTGCTACTCGACCGCAAGCCGCTCACGGAGGTGCGCGACCTTACGCAGAACGACTACCAGGTAGGCGGCTGCACTGCCCTGCTCGACGCGGTCGGCGACGCCGTGCGTTACCACACCAAGGTGCAGCAGATCCTGCCCGAGGACCATCGTGCCGAGCACGTGATGTTTGTCATCATCACCGACGGCATGGAGAACGCAAGCCGTCGCCGCAGCTACGGCGAGGTGAAGCGCCTCATCGAGCGGCAGCGCGAGCAGGGATGGGAGTTCCTGTTCCTCGGCGCCAACATCGACGCCGCCGCTGAGGCGGGACGCATCGGCATCGCAGCCAACCGCGCAAGCCGCTATGTGAGCGACGACACTGGCAGCCAGATCGCTTACGAGGCCATTGCGCGTGCTCAGTGCGAGACCCGCGTCATGGGAGCACCCACCGCGTCGTGGAACGCTGCACCTATGGCCGACGCCGCCGCACGTGACCCGCACGGTGCGGGCATTCCAAACAAGCAAGGTCGCCAGGCGAGGCGTCACTTTCCGTGGGCGAGGAAGTAGGCTGCTGGGACGGCAGGACCTCCCTGCCGACCCTCATGGACCTTCCACTACGAAGCGCTCGGATGCTAGCGAGAAGCTCTCGCCCGACTTCAGGTGAACTCGCTCATCTGTCTGAAGTCGCCTCCCCGAAACCGTGGTGCCATTCGTCGAGCCCACATCCCACAGAAGCACCTCATCCCCCTCACGTTGAACACAGGCGTGCACGCGGCTGACGCCTTCGCTGTTCAGTACGCGTATCACGCACTCCGCACCTCTCCCGAGCCGCATGACACGTCCCTCCGGGAGAGGATACGCCTCATCAGTCGAGACCCTACGCAGTCGCCAGCCGGTTTCCGCATCGCCAAGCGCACTTACCGGGTTGGCGTCTGGCCACGAAGCAACCCCATCTGCCGAGACGTCCACGCCACATTCGGCGTGGACGAACCTTCGCAATGCGTTTGAGGAGAACCCCTCCTCCTGAAGGACGACGAAGTCGGCAATTCGCCTGGCCAGCTCTGCCGCCTCGGGAGTCGCGAACCGAGCCTTCTGCGCATCACAGATAAGCCCTAAGAGGGCGAGCGGTGTGTTCTCGATCAGCGATGCCGCGCTTCCCAGCGGGACAAACACGAAGCGAAGTTCGCCTCTGGCCGTCATGAGCACATGTGCGGGATCGAGCAGCACATAGAAGTAAGGAATATCGACCGATGTACACAATGCGAGAACCTCGGAGATGCCCACGAGCATGTTGGCAAGAGCATCCACCGTGAGTTCGTTGCGCGCCACAAATCCCCCAAGGCTCGTAAGGCCATCTACGTCATATCGGAGCTTTCGTCGCGCAGAGTCGCGTTTGCAATGCAGAAGAATCGCTCGTCCACACGCATCCAGCCAACGCATCTTCCGAGAACTCACTGACTCGCTCCGCTTGAGTGAGATGACGAGCTCTCGTCGCTTGGTTTTTCTGCTTCTCACGTACTTCTTCTTTACGAGAACCCCCTCCAGCGACAACCGGCCTTGGGAGACCTCCCCCGAAGCCTGTGCCATGGTGGTGCCACCGAGGGGTCCGGAGGGGTTGGTCTCTCGGGTTCCTTG
>CACXDP010000199.1 GCA_902766445.1 uncultured Coriobacteriaceae bacterium | reverse complement strand
GTCCATGAAGTCCATGGCCATGTCCTCGAACTTCGCCTCGGGATGCTCATACATGAGCCACATGATCTTTGCGGCGTCCATGGCCGAGCCACCACCGACCGCGATGATGGTATCAGGCTCGAACGACGAGAGCTGAGCGACGCCGCGCTGAGCGCATTGCAGCGTGGGGTCGGGTTCCACGTCGTAGAAGCAGGCGTGGGCGATGCCCATCTGGTCGAGCTTGGCCTCGATCTGCTTGGTGA
This sequence comes from uncultured Coriobacteriaceae bacterium, assembly GCA_902766445.1. Classification (GTDB taxonomy): domain Bacteria; phylum Actinomycetota; class Coriobacteriia; order Coriobacteriales; family Atopobiaceae; genus RUG440. Next base: position 9,657 of record CACXDP010000199.1, on the reverse strand, counting down.
AACCGCTCTTGTAGAGGAAGCTGTCTGTGACGATGAAGGCGCGCTTCTTGCCCATGATCGTGCCGAGCTCGTCGAGGGCAACCGGCATGCAGCCACGCTTGAAGTAGACCTTTTCGGGAACGCGGAACCAGAGCATGTTTTCCCGCCTCTCTGCGACCGTCTTGACATTGAGCAAATGCATGGGGCCGACATTGCCCGAGACAGAATTGCCACCCCAAGAGCCACAGCCGAGCGTGAGGGACGGCGCGAGCTCGAAATTGTAGAGGTCACCTATGCCACCCTGGCTGGAGGGGGTGTTGACGAGGATGCGGCAGGTCTTCATGGCCGCAGCATGACGAGCGAGCTTGTCCGTCTCTGCGGGGTCAATGTAAATCGAACTCGTGTGGCCGTAGCCACCATCTGCGACGAGGCGAGCTGCCTTGGCGAGGGCATCGTCGAAGTCCTCCGCGAGATACATACCAAGGACTGGGCTCAGCTTCTCGTGGGCCATTTCCTCGGAAGGATCGACCGAGGTGACCTCACCGATGAGGACCTTGGTGTGCTCGGGCACATCGACGCCCGCAATCTCAGCGATGTGGTGAGCCGTCTGGCCGACGATGCGCGCGTTGACGGAGCCGTTGACGATGACGGTCTTGCGCACGGCGTCAAGCTCCTTGCCCTTGAGGAAGTAGCAACCACGACGCTCGAACTCGGCCCTGGCCTCGGCGTACGCCTCCTCTCCCACGACGGTGACGGACTGCTCAGAGGCGCAGATCATGCCGTTGTCGAAGGTCTTTGAGTGGATGATGGAGTTCACGGCCATGCGAATGTCTGCCGTGTCATCGATGATGACGGGGGTGTTGCCGGGGCCGACGCCGAGGGCAGGTTTGCCGGAGCTGTAGGCAGCCGTCACCATGCCAGGACCACCCGTCGCAAGGATGATGTCAGACTCGCGCATGAGGGTATTGGTCATCTCAAGCGAGGGAACGTCAATCCAACCGATGATGCCTGCCGGGCAACCCGCCGCCTCGGCCGCATCGCGGATGAGGCGCGCAGCCTCGATGGTGCAGCCCTTGGCACGCGGATGCGGACTGATGATGATGGCATTGCGCGTCTTGAGTGCGATGAGGCATTTAAAGATGGCCGTAGAGGTGGGGTTGGTCGTCGGTATGACGGCCGCCACGATGCCCATGGGCTCGGCAATCTTCTTGATGCCCGCAACAGGATCCTCAGAGATGACGCCGCAGGTCTGGGTGGTACGGTACTTGTTGTAGATGTACTCGGAGGCATAGTGATTCTTTATCACCTTGTCCTCGACCACACCCATGCCCGTCTCCTCAACGGCCATCTTTGCGAGGGGGATGCGCGCCTTGTTTGCGGCCATGGCGGCCTCGTAGAAGATGGTGTCCACCTGCTCCTGCGAGAACGTGGCGAACTCCGCCTGCGCCGCCCGCATCCGCCCGATGAGGGCCCTCAGGTCGTCAACGCTGGCGATGACCTGCTCCTGATCTGCCATTGCTCCTCCTTATTCGAACGAACGAACAATCGAAATAATAATGTATTGTGAACTCTATGTGGCGACCGTCGAAGCGTTCGCGTGCGTTTTTCACATGACTACTGCGTCAGTGCCCTGTATGCCATAGCCTTTTCATAATACTGATAGAGTGATGCCATGGCGTTTTGCGCATCGCTGTCATCACTGTTGGCTAGGACTGCGTTCGCGTAGGACAGCGCCGAAACACTTACCTTGCACTCCCCGTCCGCCGTTATGCTGATGTCATTCATATCGGCCAGCTTATGTGCCGACAGCCCCTCGATATCGAAGACATACTTTCCGCCGCGTTGCTCTGGCACAAATGCCTCCCCACCCTGCACTGTCACTTCAGGCGTGCCTTCGAACCCATTCTTTGTCATAAAGGAGATTCTCATGACTGTGCTAGAGTCGAGCTTCAAGGAGCAAGACACCTTGTCAATTGCTGAATCGCCCAAACTCACGGCAGCCTTGTACGTGTCCGTAAGGCTTGCCAGCTCCTCAAAGTCATATTCGGCGGTATCAGGATCCGGCATCGCCGCATACTTGTCTCCCAAGTTATTGACACGGTTCAAATACTTCTGGCAATAGTATCCATAGTCCCCAATAGCGCTCGCCAGTTCGACCAGCTCCTTGCCATACTGAGTCGGGCTATTCTTAATGCTGGTCAGGTAATCGACAACGGAAACCGTAGTTTCAATCGTCTCGGCACCATCCTCCCCGTAATGGAAGACAGCCGTTATCCGCTCCGCCATCTGCAAGGCGTTCACATAGCAAGTAAACCCGTATGTAAGCTTTTTGCTGTTCATGAATCCCGTGTCCAGAGGGACGTCCGTCTCCTTCCCGTTCACGAAGAATGCCATATAGCTGCCTTCATACTCGGCAATGTCGCCTGGTAGGTCCACGAAGACATTGACCCCAATTTTTCCGCTCAATACCAGCGAGTGGGTTGTGAAGGAAGGAGTTGCCGGAGCCGGCTCCTCAAACGTCACCGCAATCGCCCCGCAATATATGTCCTTGTAGTACACATCGACATTCTGAAGCCCCGGCACCGCAGAGTCATACTCTCCAAATGTCAGCTTCCCACTCGGTACCGTGAGGGACGTTCCATTTGCGTGCGCAAGAACGACAAAAACGTTGGAAAAGTCGGGAGCCTCGTTTGTCTGAAGGAACATGCCCTCTCCGCCAATCAACTCCACAGACGGGGAGGCGTGAATTGCGGCGGCGTCATTTGCGTAGGTAGCCGCCATCATCAACGGGCCCACGCCCTTCGCCTCGTTCGTTTTGTACTCTTTGGTGAGGTATCCTTCCGGCGCCGTCTCGACACCGGACGAGATATAGACATTGTGCAGCCCATTTTTGTCCAAATAGTTCATGACCGTGCCGTTGAATGCACGAAGCCCCGCTTCGCCGTAGGTGTCATCCACATATCCTTCTACGTAGGACTTCATCATGGCGTAGGCGATGAGGGCGGTACCGGATGTTTCAAGCTCGTTGCCGCTCACGCTGCCGCGAAGCTCCGGCCCGTAATTGATGACGTTGTACCACATCCCGGTTGCGTCGTCCTGATACTCCATCATGCCGTCGAAGAGGCGTTTTTCGATCTCTACAAGATTGCTCCTTCCTTCTTCGTACTCTTCGGGGAGCATGCCTATAACGTCGGCGAGGGCTGCCGCGTACCAGCCAACTGCGCGGAGCCAATACTGCCCGCTGAGGCCGGCTTCAGGTCCCCAGCCATGACTGTACAGACGCGTCTCCGGAACATAGAGGTTCTCGCCTATCCACGCCATTCGGCCTATCACATCGCGGTAGATTACATCGGATGAAATTTCGGTGTCGGTACCGGTGTAATACTGGAAGTCGGAATCGGTCAGGGTGCCGTCGTCGAGGGCATTTGCGAGCTCCATGAGGAATGGCTGAGCCATATAGAGGCCGTCGAGGGCAACCTGATAGGTCTCCCAGTTTTCGTTTTTCATCTTGTGCTTGAAGTTGCCGTCTGTACCCTCAACACGCTCGTGGCTTTGCAGAAGGAAGTATATGTAGTCGATCATCTTGCGATATTTTTCAGCAGATCCGCTTGAGGTTGTCGGGTCGCGAAGCAGGTCAAAAAGGGCACGGGCCGGCGGAATCGAGTCAAGCTCGTTCACCCTGTAGTAGTTGTCGCTTGCGCCGTAGCTGTTGACCGTGCCCTGGGTTGTGATATTTGCGCCGTAGAAGGCGTTTGCGTACGAAGCAAAGCCTCCCTCGTCGAGCATGAGAAAGGCGTCCATCATAATGCCGTTGTAGTAGGTCCAGCTTCTTTTCTTGCCTTCCGTATCCCAGGTAAAGCCGCCGCCTATCTTAGCCGAGTCCGAGTTCTCATCGCGAAGCCGGTAAGCCAGGTCGTACACCCGGTAAACAGCGTTCTCCGTGTCGGCGACGGAAGCACTGGTTAGGCTGGATTCCGGAACTGAATCGTCTGCCAGGACAGCAGTGGGAAATGAGCCAATCATAAGGGCGACGCAGAGAAACACGAGGATGAACCTTGCGTGGAAGCGCTTTGCGTACATGGTATTACTCCTGTCTCGAAATGCCCGACACGAAAAATCTCATTACTATTATAGATACCACAATGCTAGGCCGTTCTACGTCTGATTATGAGTGCAGCTACGGCAATGGCAACGAGAAGCGCACCTGCTAGCGTGAACGTCTGAGTGCCAAGGCCGCCAGTTGAGGGAAGCTCGAAGCCGGTGGAGTTGGCAACTCGGATTATTCCGTAGCGATAGCTCGCGTCGGTCGCATGATCGCCCGTCACCATATCCACAACGCAGGGATCGTTCTCGAGTATGCTATCCCTATAGTCGATTTCGCGTTTCTCGGTTATCGTAAACGTCGCCGGCTGCGTGAGCGTGTTGTAGCCATCAGGTGCCAAGATCTCGGTTAGCTGGTACGTACCCGGTGCGAGGTCGAACTCCTGCTTGGTCAAGGTTTCCTGTTTAGCCTTTTCGACAAGGCATCCGGTTCCGTTCACGGAAACCAGCTGCTTGTCCACCCAACCAGCCGGCTTTGTCTGGCCATCGGGAATCGACAGGGTAAACTCAGCCCCGCCAACCCCCTCCTTCGTGAGCGAGCTGATCTTGTAGAGCGATACGGGCAGGACATCGCGTACGTTCGCAATCTCGACACCGTAGGTCACGTTTTCGTCAATGTCGTGCGTCGTTCTCGTATCGGCGCTTGTCGTCCCACCTGATGCGACGCACGTGTACTCAGGTTCTCCCTTCACGAATACACTTGGAACCGCTCCTTCTTCAACGCTGTACACGGCATCGACGGGTAGCCCGTTGATGACAACGGGCGTGTTTCCGCGAACGTTCACCGTTGCCACACCATCTGTAAACGTAACCTTGCTTCCCTCGACCCCAGTGGCGTCAAACGTGTGTGAGATGCCTTCGGCGGTCTGTCCAGCAGTCGCCGGCATATTCAGATGCACCGTAAACGGATAGTACGCACGCTGCTCGCTTGCAAAGGGACTCGTCACGTTCTTTGTGAGCTTGAGCGAGCCGGTCTTGCGCGTATTGGTAAACGCCGCATTGCTCGATGTCGAGCTGATGGTGCCTGCAGCGCCTTGTGCAACCGTCGTGTAGTTCGCGTCGTCCAGTTCGGTGACTGTGTACGTCGCACTAATCGGCAAGTCATCAAAGGTCTTCGTCTGGCCACTGTGCAGCGTAAACGTTCCCACAAACAGGTCGGAGTCCGTGTCCTTGCTGAAGGTGACACCACCGAACGTCTTTGGATTGGGCGTCGCCGTAAGTCCTCCTAACGAGACCTGAAACGTGAAGTCTTTGGACGCGTCACCATTGACAGCACTGACCATGGTCTTCGAGACGTTGAGCGTGCCGAGCTTGCGCGCATTGACAAACGCAACCTGACCGGCATCTCCCTCAGCCGTCAGCACTTGCTGGGCATTCTGCGGGTTTATCGTCGTAGTGAAGTCGTTGTTGGCAGTCTCCGTTACGGTATAGGTCACACCCGCCGGCAACCCCGTGACTGTGGCAGTCTCGCCACTCTTGAGCGTTATGACACTGCTTCGACTATTCGTGAACGTGACTGTGCCGGTGCTCACCGCACCCACCAGAGCATTGGTTATCTCGTAGGTGTAGCTGGCTGTTGGACCCGTGAGCACCGGTGCGGTCGTTATCGTAAAGAAGAAGTTCGTGTTGTGGTCGGCCGCAAGGGCACTGTCAACCGTCTTGCTTATCTGCAGACTTCCCGCCTCGCGCGTGTTCTTCATCACCATGCCGGATACGGGAGCGGCATCGCTTGCCAGACGTAGCAACTTGGAACCGTTTACTTCCAGATCAGCTGTGGTGGTCATCAAATAGTGCGTTGCCTCGTCCTCGCTGATGAAGTACTCGAGTTTCTGACCGACAGACACTTCCGAGCTCTGCGGCAAGTACCGGGGAAGGTCGGTGATCGTCACGACTAGGTCATTGCCCACGGTCGCGTGAGTCTTCCAAACACTGTCCGCCACCAATGTCGGCGTGTCGCCACTCCCCTCTATCCGCTGCCAGAGATGCAGCTTGTCCAAGAGTTGGTCGGGATAGTCATACACGACACCCTTATGATCCCAGCTCTTCCTGAAGGTCAAAGGCTCCGCTTCGGTATAGGTTTGGGTCGTATGCGTATTCGTGATGGTCGCATTGCCATCCCCGCCATGGTTCTCAATCTCATAGGTACGTATCTCGTTGTTGGCACCCGAAATCGTGGCGTGCTCGGGATAATCAAAGCTGCCATACGTGGTCGTATAGCCAACGAGGTAGTCCTCAAGCGTCACACCGCTCTCGGCCGTGTCCGGAACCTCCACGACTCGATAGTACACGCGCTGGTTGTTCTTCCATGCGAGGAGGTTTTCCCAGACGGCCGGCTGGCTGTTTGTGACAGAAACTTGCCGCATCTGGGCACCTTCAACATCCGTGAACGCACCCGTCGTACCCACGCGACTCTGAAGCTTGAACTTCACGGGCTTGCGCATGCCATCCTGGTTGTTTGCGTCATCCCAAACCTTGGTGGCAGTGAGCTTGACGTCCTCGTAGATGTTGGTGACGGCGATGGCTTGCTGCGATTTGTCTTGCAGCCCTCCCGTGGGAAGGGGCGTGTACTCGACGCGATACCCATCGGGAACGTCAACTTCCTCAACGCTGTAGATGATTTCCTCACCGACCTTTCCAGGCATATGCTTGGGGAGCCCAACCCAAGAGCACTTGGCGCCATAGGTCGTCTCGTCCCCTTCCACATAGCTGCCCACAAGGGTTTGCACAGGCTCGAAATCGTATCCCCTATCACTCCACGCTTCCGCAGTATCCACTCTGTCGGTCGCCGACGTCGCCACAAGCTTCACGGTTGCCGTAGTAGGTGGCGTCGCGGCTGCGTTGGCGCCATGATTCCAACTCTTGGTAACGGTGAGGTCGATGTGCTCGGGGTCGTACTTGTTGATGACCGAGGCGATACCTGTGTTATCGCAATGCTGTTGGTCCGTAGGATCAGCTGCATTTGTGGTTATGTCGACAGGGGTGTCGAGGGGCAAAGCTTCCTGATCGTCTGCGTTGGCAACTCGGTGATAGTAGCTCACCTGTCCTTCGGTAAAGGTGTAGATGATTTGAGTACCTACGTCACGATAGCGCGGGAGGTCCTTGTAGGTAATGGTATATGTGTTGTAAGAAGCACCCGTGTTGTCCGAGCCGTTGCTGCCCTGTATTGTGACCTCAGCACCCTCGAATGGCACCATCGCGGTATTCGAGTCGCCGTCATCATCGTACACGACGGCATACGTGCTGGCTTTGCCCTGCTTCGCGCCACCGACCTTGAGCTCTACCGTGGACCCCGCAAGCTGCGCCGTGAGGTGCACGTTGTCGTTCACGAAGTCAATCGCCGTCGGCCTCTTGCCATCCTGATTGTTCTGGTCAACCCAAGTTTTGTCGAAGGTGAGCTGGGTCAGGTATATCTCGTGCGTATTCGTAATGGTGCGCAGGTCCTGCATGGGCTCGTTATCGGTTGCAGCAGTTATGGCGCTCGCGGTATCAGAAACGGTGTACCTTCCCTGCGCGTCCCCGACTAAGTCCTCCTCCGTCACGGTGTAGACGATTTCCTTGCCGTTGTAATACTTGGGAAGGTTCTGCCAGCCATCATTCGCCCATGTGTTGGTATCACCAGAGTCAGCATCGCTCGTGCTCAAGCTCTTCGTAAGGTCATCAGATGTCAGCTGATGACCATCCATGTAGCTAAGCCTGTCACTGATATCGTTGCCGTCAACGGTCGCGCTCAGCGTGAAGCTCACGCTGGCCGGTCGCAAGCCATCGCGGTCGTTGTCGTCAACCCATATCTTCTTGATGGGAATGTCGATGGGCACATAGGTGTTGGTAAGCGTCTGGTTGTTCCGCGCGTTCGGCTCCGCAGTTCCACCGCCATTGCTGCTGTCCGTCAGGTGGTAGCCCAAGGGATTGCTGTCCTCAAGCTCTTCCACGGTGTAGGTTACGAGCTTGCCCTCTTGCCCGGGAGCGTAGCGGGGCAGGTTTGCCCAATTGTGGGCCCAGTTGTTTTGGCTGTCCTTGCTCAGCGTCACCACGTCGAACGCACTAGCATACGATGACCAGTCCCTGTCCGTAGCCACATTGGTGCTATCTATCACCCTCCCGTCGGCATACTCCGCCTTGAGCTTCACGTTGACGGTGTCGACATCACTGGGCGTCTTCCCCTCCCAGGTCTTTTTCACGCGCACGTTGATGGTTTCGGGTACATGCGTATTCGTGAGCGCTGCGTTTCCCGCAACAGGCGTCAATGCTCCCGTTGCGCTCGCTGTGTACTTGTCGGAGAGCTTCACGCTACCCTCGACCACAGACTCGTCGAGCATCTCCTCGACGGTATACGTGAGAAGATGTCCCTCGTAGTACATCGGCAGTTTCACGGTGGTGGCCGCCACATCGTTCGTCCCCACCTCGATGCGGTACTCCTCCAACGCATCGTCGCTACTGTCGCTGGGGTCATCGGCCAGCTTGATTGGATCCTTCACCATCCCGTCCTGGGTCTTTTTGAGGAACCACACCATCTTTGGATGCTGTTCCTGGCCCTCGTCATCCGTATACGTCGCAGCAACCTTGAACTTCGCGGGACGGCGATATCCATCGCGGTTGTCGTCGTCATCCCACGTCTTTGTGACGGCCAGTTCTGTCTCACCGGGATCATAGGTGTTGGTTATCGTGACAGGAGCGTCCGCAGGGGCATCGATCTCTTGCGCGACATCGTTAATCTTTAGCACGCCGGTCTCCCAGTCGTACTCGACCTTGAAAGAGACCCTGATCGAGTCGGCAAAGTTCGTGATGCCGAAGTACTTGGGATTCTGTAGCTTGTTGACAGGGTCGTCGGGATTCTCCGGGTTAATCAGTGGCTGTCCGTGCTCCTTCACCCAGAAGGTGTAGGTCCCGTTGAGACTCATCGTATCGCTCCACCATCTCATGGCGTTGAGATCAAGGAGATTCAGACTCGTCAGGTCAAACGTTCCAGTTCCACTTTCATCGGTCGTCATGGTTGCGGGCGTCTCGGTGTCCGGTTGCATGATCTCATGGCCCAGCGCATCGTAGAGACCGAAGCTAAACTCTGGATAGTTGGTGTCATTGAGGTCGAAGCGACCAGAGATCACCTTCCGTACCGCAATTTCAATCTCTTGGGTGATGTCCAAGCGGTTGATAGCGCACTCGACGTAGTCATCCCTGCCGGTCGCCGCAGCATCCTCTTGGCCAGCAACCGTATAGGCCGCGATACCATCTACGTGTCCGTAGCTGACGTTGTACTTTCTGCCCACAAGGGGGTCTCCGTTGCCATCAGTGATTCCGGTCTCTTGGGCAAAGTACTCCCACTCTTCGCCATTTGAGTTGTACTTGGGCAATCCCTCCAGGCTAAACGTGTAGTGGTTGTAATGCTCGACGTTGTACCCCGTCCCGATCGAGAGCTTGGGATCGTTCGCTCCGCTACCCTTTGCGGCAATCTCGCCGCTGGCACCCTTAGGTATCTTGTAGACAAGCTCAAAGTCATCGTCCACCTGAGACCCGACACGACGCTTCACTGTCATCTCTACCGTGGTGTCGTTCGGCCACGGCAGCGTAGTCGTCTCCTCC
>CACXDP010000198.1 GCA_902766445.1 uncultured Coriobacteriaceae bacterium | reverse complement strand
GCTCGCCAGGAGCGTGCGCGCGTCTCGGGCGAGATTTCCTCCATCGAGGCGGAGACGAAGCGCCTTGCCTCGCAGCTCAAGTCGGCGAAGGCCGAGCGTGAGCGCGTCGAGCGGCAGCGCAAGGAGGCTTCCCGCAAGGCTGAATCGGCACGCGAGGCCATCGAGCGCCATAGGAAGGCAGCTGATGAGGCAACCACGCGTGCGCAGGAGGCTGCGGCCGCGGCTGAGGAGGCCGCCGCTCGGCGCGCTGAGGCGTCGCGTGCGGAGGATGCTGCGCAAAACAAAGTCTCCGCAGCTCGTCTGCGTCTCGCGACCGTGCAGGAACGCAAGAACAACCTTATCGTCCGGTCGGATGACCTCAGGGCGCGTCTCACGCGCTTGGAGCGTACGGCTGAGACCGCGGAGCGCGACGTACGCGACCTTCGGGCAAAGAGCGTCCGCGTGGCGCCTCTGCAGGAGAGTTACGAACTCGTGAGGACACGTGCGCTGGAATGGTCAGCGCGCCTCGACGATCGCGCGTCTTTGGCCGAGGCCGACTCGGCGGAGCTCAAGCGTACGATTGGCGATGCCAGAAAGGCCGTCGAAGAGGTGCGCTCCGACTTGGAGCGTGCGCAGACGCAGGCGGGCGAGCTGCGTGTGGAACTCGGCAAGGTCGAGGTGCAGGTTGAGTCCGCCTTGGCAGCCCTTGACGAGATGGGCGCCAACCTGCAGGAGGCGTTGCAGTTGCCCGCGCCTGAGGACCGCGAGGCGTATGAGGTGGAGGTTGCCGAGCTGCGCCGCAAGCTCTCGTCGCTCGGTCCGGTCAACGAGGTGGCCATGGACGAGTACGCGCGTCTCAAGCAGCGAGCTGACTACATCGAGGAGCAGGTCACCGACCTCGAGTCAGCGCGCAAGTCTCTGGCAAAGATCACGGCAGCCATCGAGCGCCGCATGCGCAGGCAGTTCCTCGTAATCTTTGACCAGGTGAACGCGAACTTCTCCGAGATTTTCTCGCTTCTCTTCCCGGGTGGGCAGGCACATCTGGAGATGACCGATCCAGACCATGTCTTTGAGACAGGTATCGAGGTCATCGCTCAACCCAGGGGAAAGAAGATACAAAAGATGATGCTTATGAGCGGCGGGGAAAAGAGCCTCACGGCCCTCGCGCTGCTCTTTGCGGTCTATCGCACGAGGACGGTGCCGTTCTACGTGTTTGACGAGGTGGAGGCGGCGCTTGACGACTCAAACCTCGGCAAGCTCCTCGACGCGATGGAGGAGCTGCACAAGACGACGCAGCTCATTGTGATCTCGCATCAGCGCAGGACGATGGAACAAGCGGACGTGCTCTATGGCGTGTCCATGCAGGCCGATGGCGTGAGCCACGTGGTGTCTCAGCGCCTCGACCAGACAGGAAAGGTGGTGAATGCCTGATATGGCGCTTTTTGACCGATTGAAGGACGGGCTTGCCCGCTCCAGGCAGACCATGAACGAGATCTTCTACCTCGGTGGCGAGGTGGACGATGACTTCTGGACGGACTTGGAAGACACGCTCGTGATGGGTGACATGGGCGCCGAGGTGGCGTTTCAGGTTGCCGACGACCTGCGTGAGCAGGCCGCGCGCGAGGGGCTTACGCGCCCCGAGCAGATTCGAGACGCGCTGGTGGTGCGCATCGCCCAAGAGTTCACGCGCAAGACATGGGACCCGTTCGTGTACTTGCCTTCGTGCGTACTCTTTGTCGGCATCAACGGTGCCGGCAAGACGACGACGGTGGGCAAACTTGCCAACGTCGCACATAAGCAGGGCGTCAAGTGCCTCATCGGTGGCGCTGACACCTTCCGTGCGGCCGCCATCGAGCAGCTCGAGGTGTGGGCGAAGCGTGCTGGCATCGAGATGGTTACCCGCGAGCGCGGAGCAGATCCGGCGAGCGTTTGTTACGAGGTGCTTGAGCGTGCAGAAAAGACAGGCGCGCAGCTCATGCTCATCGACACGGCGGGTCGTTTGCATACCTCGTCCGACCTCATGGACGAGCTCGGCAAGGTTGTGCGCGTGACGCGCAAGCGTGCGAAGTGCAAGGTGTTCGTCGTGCTCGTCATCGATGCGACGACGGGGCAGAACGGACTCGCCCAGGCCAAGGAATTCAACGATGCGCTCGACCTCGACGGCCTCATCATCACGAAGCTCGACGGCACCGCCAAGGGTGGAATCGCCGTGGCTATATCGCATGACCTCAAGCTCCCCATCCTTCGCGTTGGGGTGGGAGAGAGCATAGAGGACTTGCAGCAGTTCAATGCTATGGACTTTGCCCGCGCGCTTGTGGGCGCATAGAAAGGGGAGTGAACGATGGCGGTTTTTGGCAGCCTCTCCGACCGTTTGCAAGACACCTTTGACAAGCTCAGGGGCAAGGGACGCCTCACCGAGGATGACATCAACGTCGCCATGCGCGAGATTCGCCTCGCGCTGCTCGAGGCCGACGTCAACTTCAAGGTCGTTCGTGCCTTCGTGGCGCGCTGTCGCGAGCAGTGCTTGGAAGCAGAGGTCCTAGCCTCGCTCAACCCGACGCAGAACGTCGTGCGCATCGTGCTCGACGAGCTGACCAAGCTCTTGGGCTCCGAGGACGTTGAGCTGCAACTTCCACCGAATCGCAGGCCAAACGTCATCATGCTCGTTGGCCTGCAGGGCTCGGGCAAGACGACCGCAGCCGCCAAGCTGGCCTATTTGCTCAAGGGCCAAGGCAGACGACCGATGCTCGCCGCTTGCGACGTGCATCGACCTGCTGCCGCTGACCAGCTAGAGACCCTGGGCCGAGAGGTCGGTGCCTTCGTCTGGCGCGGAGATGGCAAGGATGCCGTAAAGATTGCTCGCGAAGCCGTCGAGGACATCGCGCGTATGCGTGGTTGTGACATTGTTATCGTGGATACGGCTGGTCGCCTGCAGATTGACGAGCTCATGATGCAGGAGGCCGTCAACATCCGTGATGCGGTGAAGCCGGACCAGATCCTCATGGTGGTCGACGCCATGACCGGCCAGGACATCGTGAGTGTGGTCACGGAGTTCAACAATCGCATGGACTTCGACGGCGTCATCATGTCCAAGCTTGACGGTGACGCGCGTGGCGGTGGCGCTCTCTCGGTGCGCGAGGTTACGGGCAAGCCGATCATGTTCGTCAGCCAAGGTGAGAAGCCAGATTCGCTCGAGGTCTTCCATCCCGACCGCATGGCCAGGCGCATCCTCGGCATGGGCGACGTCGTCGGTATCATCGAACAAGCAGAGAAGCTCTCTGACGAGCAAAGCTTGGCAGACGCCGAGCGCATGCTCATGGAGGGCTTCACGATGGATGACATGCTCGCGCAGTTCGGACAGCTGCGCAAGTTGGGCGGTCTTCGTAAGCTTGCCGGCATGATTCCGGGCGTGGACCGCGCGATCGCGCAGAGTGGGCGTGACATCTCGGACGACCAGCTCATTCCCATCGAAGCGATGATTCACTCCATGACCAAGGAGGAGCGCGCGAAGCCCCGCATCATCAACGGGCAGCGTCGCAAGCGCATCGCAGCTGGTTCGGGCCGTACCGTGCAAGAGGTCAACAATCTCATCAAGCAGTGGGAACAGATGGACAAGATGATGGGTTCCCTGCGTGGCATGGCTATGGGTGGCGGTTCGCGTCAGATGGGACGTGGCATGGCCGATATGATGAGAAACATGGGCATGGATCCCGCTGAGGCAAACAAGATTGCCCGTATGGGAGCAGCCGCAAACATGCCTGCAGGCGGCGCCGGTGGTGGCAACCGCCAGCAGCGGCGTGCCAGACCAAAGAAGAAGGGCAAGCAGCAGAAGCGTCGTCGTTAAGCGCTCGCAGTCTCTTTCCACAGCGTGGTGCGATAGCCCCCGGTACCGACATTGGTACTGGGGGCTTTCTCAAAGCGAGCGAAGACCTTTCGCGTGACAAAAGCAAGCCCCCCGGAAGCCAAGGTCTCCGGGGGGCTTGCTTCTCTTTGAGAGCGGCTTTACCAGTGAACCACGACTACGTCGCCCACGTGACTCCACTCAAACAGCTGGGCAGCCGCGTCGGTGGGCAGGTTCACGCAGCCATGGCTGCCGTCGTACTGCCAGATGTCTCCACCGAAGCCCCAGCGCCAGTAGGCGTCGTGCAGGCCCTGTCCGCCGTTGAAGGGCATCCAGTAGCTTACAGGTGTCTCGTAGTCTGGCTGTCCGTTTCCGTCGTAGTCAAGGCCGACGAGAACCATGTTTGGCGTATGCTCAAAGATGCTGTATACGCCCTCATCCGTCGCATGGTAGGGAACGCCGGTGACGCAGGGAGTCTCCAGTACGATCTGGGAGTTCTCGTCATAGACGCGTACGGTCTGTTCGGTCATGTCAACGTCGATGTAACGGTTGCCCCAATC
>CACXDP010000197.1 GCA_902766445.1 uncultured Coriobacteriaceae bacterium | reverse complement strand
TTCGCCAGGATGGCGTCGCCGAGGACCAGGTAGGTGTTCATGGCGATCCTGCCGTCGAGCGTGAGGCTGTGGCCGAATACCTGGGCGAGGAGGGCTCCTTGATCGCCGGGATCAAGCCTCTCTATAGGCTCTGTACGCGTATGAGAAGCAACACGCTTGCAGGTGTAGGTACGCACGCCCTCTGTCGTGTAAGACGGCCGTACCGTTATTGTCCCGTTGTCCCAGTCGTGCCCCTTGGCTGCTGTGTGCACGGTCGTGCGGTCAATCTCGGCCTCACAGACGGAGCAGTAGGTGACCGCGTCATACGAACCGGGCTCCTCGCACCCTGCCTCTACCTCGTTTTGTATAACGGCTTCTGCCGGCACATGGCCGAGCGGGTCGACCTCAGCCGTCTTTGTCTGGCTCACGAAGGCCGGATTCTCGAATACTGCCGTATAGATGACCTCGCCGGCCTTGTTGCAGCTCGCCTCCTTCGTCGTCCGGGACGTAGTACGCGCTGCCTCGGTCTCGATGTGGCTCACATCGTGCGCGCAGGCGCGTGTCGCCACGACGCTGCTGTTGTCCTCTGACCACTCGTATGTGGGCTCCTGCCAGTCATGGCCAATCGCCGGATCGATGACGTCGGATGGCTGCAGCTCGACATTGCCAGCCATGTCCGCAAAGAGCCTCTGGCAGCTCACGCATAGATAGTGCAGTCGCGTCCCCGGCTCCGTACACGAGGGCTCTACGGCCCTGACGATTCCCATCTCGTGCACGTGGCCCTCTTCCTCGTAGTCGTACTCCTCGACCGTGTCACAGCGTGTGCAGGTCTTCTTCACGTGAACGGTCCCACCCGTCGAAGTCGCGATAGTCTGCCAATCGTGCCCGAGTGCATCAAGCACCACGGTCTTTGTCTGTGTGTCGAATACGTCGCTCTCGAAGTCTGCCGTATAGGTGGCCTCTCCCCTCTCCGTGCATCTGGGCTCTGCCGTCATTTCGTACGCGGCATTCACTGCTTCGGACTCCTTGTGAGACCCGTCGCGCTTGCAGGTGCGCGTTGCCATGCATACGGTATTGTCGGTCGACCACTCGTACGACGGATCATCCCAGTCGTGGCCGAGCGCGTCGACATGCACGTTGTGCCAGTCCGCGACCTCGCCGCACTTCTTGCAGATAATCTGTTTCCGACCGTTCCCGCCACGGGTGCACGTTGGCTCGACATACCAGATAATCACAGTCTCGCCCGGCTCGTGGCCGGTGGGACGCTGGCTTTCACTCGTCCTTGTCTGCGTCTCGAACGCTGGGTTCTGGAAGGTCGCGGTGTAGGTGATCTCGCCCCACTCCGTGCAGGTGGGCTCCTTGGTGTTCTGCGAGGTCACCGGGGCGACCTCGGTCTCCACGATGCTGGGGTCCGCCCTGTTGACCCGCCTTGCGGTGACGGTAGCCATGCCCGGGCTCCACTCGTAGGTGGGCGCGCCCCATTCATCCACGGTGATCTGGACCGTACCAGTGGCCTCTGTGTAGTTGTTGGTATCGTCCGGCACGAACGTCCAGTGATACTCATGCGTGCCGTACATGAGCTCGGTCTCGTCGAGCGTCAGCGTACCGTCGGGTCCGCCCTCCTTCTGCAGGCTCACCGCGGCCACGTCCAGCGTGTTGTCGGTCAGCTGCGCCGTGACCGTGAACTCGGGCACCGCCTTGGCGATCGTCACCTCCACGGGACCTTTGATGGGGACGTTGTCGTGGTCAGCGTCACCCTTCACCCGGTAGTAGACCTGGTAGGTGCCCGCGTCCCTGGCGGTGGCCGCCTCGCCGAACGGCCCCTCATGCGACAGCCCGAAGAGAACCGTCCCGCCCTCGACCTCGTAGCTCACCAACTCCTGATCGGACCCGTCATAGACCAAGCCCTCCCGCGCCACGACCGTCGCGACGGCAGGCTGATCTGCGTGAACGATGAGCACGTGCTCGCCCGCGAGCGACTCGTCCTCGGGCTCCTTGATGGTGAGGTCGTCCTCCAGGGTGACCGAAAGGACGTCACCCGTATAGAACGCACGCTCGCGCGCGGAGACCTCAAGCAACGTGACGTCACGCGCGACCGTGATGGAGGCGTCGGGGCCCTCCACGTACACGCCTGTACCCGACTCTATGTCAGCAAAGACCGCCAGCTCACCGTGCGTGAACGTGACATCGCCCTCTGCATGTATGCCATACAGCTCGCCCGCAATCTCCAGGTCGCCACCCACACGCAACGACCCGTCCTGTGCCTGGATGCCACAGCTGGCAGAACTCTTACTCAGGCTGATGTGGCCCGAGCCGGTCACCGTAAGGTCGACGCCTTTCGAATAGATCACCGGACGGTCGGTGGAGGAGGCGAGCCCCGCAAAGCCGTCGAGCGTCAGTGTGTTGGTGGCGGGGTCGAAGCTCACCGTCCCGTCGCCAAGTATGTCGTCCTTGTTGTCCTTGGTCACCAGCGTGTCACCCACCCACACCCCATAGTCCTCGGCCCAGAGCGCCGTGAGGGTGAAGTCCTGGCTCACCACAACGCTCTCTCCAGGGGATACGGTCACATCGCCCATCTGCCATCCCAAGAACTTCTGGCCATTCTTTGCACGGAACGAGCAGGCGGGAATCTCATAGAAGTTGCCCGACGCCTTGGTCACCGGCGCCATCTCGCCCGTGCCCACCTCTCCAGGATCAAAGCTCACGACGACTGGCAGGCCAAGGATGGCCTCGCCCTCGTCATTGAAGTCTACCGTGCAGGTGCGATCATCGCTCGTGAAGCATGCGACAAGATCCTTGTCTCCCAATCCGCTGGTAATGGTAACGGGATTGCCCTCGAAGGGCTCCTGCTCCGTCGTGACGCCAACCTCGGCCGAATCGTCCAGGCCCTCGATGTTGATGAGACTCAGTGCGGGGTCTTGCAGAAGCACGTTGCACGCGCGCTTACCGATGGTGTTGCCACTAACGTGAGGGCTCCCGCCCAGTCGCATGGTGCCCTGGGAGCCCACGAAGACGCCCGCGCCCGCAGCCTTGGCCGTATTTCCGCTTATTGTGCCGCCGAGCAGGAACGTGCCCGACTGCAGCATGACGCCACCGCCGTCGACCGGCGAGGAGTTGCCCTTGACGATGGCCTCTGGGCACATGGTGAAGGTTCCGCCGTCGACCATCACGCCGCCGCCGTTGCCCCACAAGGTCTTGCCGTCGATGACGTTCTGGGAGATGGTGCCGGATTCGAGGAGGAAGTCGCCTTGTGTGTACACGCCGGCGCCACTCGCCGCATTGTTGCCCGAGATGGTCGCGTTCCGCATCGTGAGGCTCGCACCCTTCGCGACGCTCACGCCACCGCCGCCGTAGTCTCCCGTCGTGCTGTTGTTGCCGCCGGTGATGATGCCGTCCCCCTTCACGGTCAGGCTGCCCTCGACCCTGATCGCAGAACCCCGGGGAGTGGGCTCGCTCAGGCTGCGGTCGATTTTGTGGCCATTGAGGTCGAGCTCCACGCTCTTTCCAGCGGGAACGGTCAAGGCCCTGTCGGACTCACGCGCGACGAGGTCCACCTCGAGTACGAGAGTATCGTCTGCGGGCTCGCTGGCATTCAGGATCTTCTGCACGCTCGCCCAAGTCATCTTCCACTGGGCTACGGCCGTCACGGACCCTTTGACGTTTATCGTGTCCCCCGGGGCGTACACGGTGTCGCCTATCTTCCATCCCGAGAGCTCCTTGGCCCGCGGCGGCACGAAGGTAGTTTTCGTGGGCAGCGTAAACTCCGTATTTTTGGTCCCGCGGTACTCCATGAAGCCATCCGCCATCTCGCCAGAACCCTCACCTGGCTCGTAATGGATTGGCCATCCGTCGAGCATCTCGTCCCGGCACCATGGACACTCTAGCTTATACATCCACGCATAAGGATTCACTTCGGCGCCATAATGGTCGCAGGGTTCCACGCGCACATAGCTGTACTGGGAATCCCTCAGGGTGTCCCAGCGCTTCTCTGCCGGGACCCTCTGGGCGTCGTCTGCCGACGTGCCTGCCAAGACCATGGTATCACCCGTCGTAGAGGCGTCATAGAGGCCATCCAAGGGTTTGGAGGCACCTGAACCCTTGGTGTATTCGAGGATGCCACCAGTGAAGGATATCTGGTTGCCCCTGTCGTAATAGCCGCCATAGTTCTCCTCCAAGCAGCCGATGCCAGGCATGTTCGCCCCGCCGATGGCCGTCACCTTGCCACCTGCGAATGTCAGGTCTGACTCGTCATAGCAGATGAATTCATCAGCTGACCCGATGCCCGCACCCAGATAGCCACCCGTGGCAACGACCTCGCCTCCGTCCACATACAACGTGAAGCCCGCATTCGCGGACACCCCTATGCCGGGGCCTTTGTCTCCTCCTTTGGCGATGAGTGTTCCATCGTGGATGAACATGTCGTAGTCCGAGGACCAACCCGCGACTATGCGATTACCCCCAGAGTATGTGAAGTCTGAGAGACCATGGCCAACGCCTGCCCCACTGTTACCTCCGGTTGCCTCCACGTACCCCCTGTTGAGCGTGAATGGGTCCGATTGGCTATGGTCATGGCCATATAAAGGCCAAAGTCCACCACATCCGATGCCTGCGCCTTGATTGCCACCATAGGCGTAGACATTCGCGCCGTTTATCGTTATCCTTCCTGCTTCCAGGCTGTCGCCAGATCCTATCCCTGCGTAGGCATATAGATTGCGGGCGTCGGCGACTATGATTCCCGACTGCTTCTCTTGTCCATAGATGGTGAGGGAGCTGTCCTTCGGAACATTCAAGCCCTCCGTGCAGGTGAGCTTAGCTCCGTCAAGTATGATCAGGTTTGACTTCTTGGTGAAGTCTGGTCGCCCGGCAATCGTGACGCCATCGGGCGCGACGAACCAGAGCGCCTGGCCCTTGCCGCCCTCAAACGAGTTGGTCACTTCCTCGTAGTCAATAATCTCGTGCGGCACGTCGTTCTCGTCCACATAGGGAATCCTCATGGCGATCCTCACCTCGCCATCCTTGAGAAACGCCACGTGATTCCCCTCGCTAAAGAAGGTACCTATGGGATCCACGACTGCCTCGTTGCCGTCAGCGTCTGTGGCCACAGCATTCTCTGAGTAGTCCATGGTGACTTTCCTGTACAGCGAGGGGTCGAAGGTGACGTAGATGCGAGAGTCTTTGTGGAATGGACCCGTGACGCTGATGACATTGTCTGGCGAGGCAAAGCGCAGATTGTTGGGCTTGCCATCCTGTGTGCCTTGGACTTCCTTCTTGAGCTTGTTATCCTTTACGATGACATAGTTCTCCATCCGAATCCCGCCGATGTCCGTACCATCGACGTAGATGCCACCGCCGTCCACGCCGCTGATGTTGCTCTTGACCAACGCGTTCGTGATTGCCGCTCTGTATGAATCGCCGAAGTAGATGCCACCACCCTCGGCACCCGCCTCGTTGTTTGTAATTTTTGTCGCTGCATCAATGTCAAGGGGAGGCACCCTGATTATGCCGTCATCGTCGTACGACGAGAGGCTAGCATACAGACCGCCGCCCCGCTCCGAGGCCGTGTTGTAGGTCAGGGTCACACCGGAGATACTGAGCGTGGCTTTCTCATTTGCGTCATCCCCTCCTACGCTGTGGGACACGTCATAGATGCCACCACCGTTTTTTGCCTTGTTGCGAGTGATAGTGCATCCTACAATCGAACAAGCATGAGCGTGTCGGCCATTATAAACTCCGCCACCACCAAGGTCAGCGCTGTTGTATGCAATGGTTCCCCCATCAAGGGTGAGCTCCCCTTCCGTGGAGTTGTAGATGCCTCCACCATACAGTCCGGCATCATTGCTCTCTATGGAAATTCCTCGCAAGGTCGCCGTTCCGAAGTTTGCGACGCCTCCACCATAGGAAGTGGCATGATTGCCCGCGATCTTGCCACCCTTCATGAACAAGGTGCCATAGTTGACTATTGCCCCACCGGAGCCCACCGTATTTCCTCCGGTGATGGTGCCCTGGAGAATCGACGCGTTGGCTATGCTGAGAGACCCGTAGAGATTGATATAAATCACGCAGCCCATGTACGTCGGCTCGTCGAGTTTTCGCGAGAGGGTATAGCCATTGAGATCCAGCGTGTAGCTCTGGCCGCGATCCGCCATGAGGGGATCTTTTTGCAGCTCGATGTCATCGCCAAGGACGATGATTGTTTGCTC
>CACXDP010000196.1 GCA_902766445.1 uncultured Coriobacteriaceae bacterium | reverse complement strand
GGGGCGTGGGTCTTCAAGAGTCGGCCCACACGACTTGGGGAGTCTGTGGTGGAAAGGCACGCTATGGTCGATGGATGGCACTTCGAATGACCTCATGCCCAAGATTGAGAACGTGCCCATTTCGGCCGTTACTCTAGACGTGGTTGCGGATCGTGCGGTAAGACTTGCCATGGAGCTAGCATGACATCTTTCCCATCAGAGGGTGCATATCACGGCATTGCATCGACTAACGACTTCGAGAACTACGAGCGGCGTCGCTTGAGTCCGACCGCGTTTATCTTCACCGTCAACAAGGATGCCGACGACAGATCCACTGAAGAGTGTTCTGTAAGTTGGGCGGACGATGATGACGCGCTTTACGTGCTTGCCGATCAGGTCAAAACTGACAAAAAGACGGGGGAGCTGCGTCCTCAGTTTCGCGGAGGGGTCTGCAGAATCTCCCTCGAGTGCCTTGAGCGACTGCGAGAGAGTTACCCAGAGTACTTGAGGCTTCGAGCCTGATACATATTTGTACATGGGCGAATGCGCGAGCGATCTGATGTCACGGGAGGTCGAGTCCTGCCTTGGGCTTACTCCGGATGAGCGGATGCTGCTGTGTCACACCGAGTTCTGCCTTAGCGGACCTGCGCCCAATGGCTATGTGCAGGCGAACGTGTACGACACGTTGTTTGGCACCTTGCGCGAACAGTATCCCGATGCCGTTATCGAGCAGCAGTTACTGTACGTCTGGGAGATGCAGTCGGCAGATCCCAATGGACTCCACTATGGGGTTGAGTGCCTGTGCTCTGGTGAGGGTGGCAGCACGCTGAGTTTCCCCCTCACCCAGATGGGATACTACGAGGTGCTCACCACGATTCAGCTGCCGCAGCAAGAGTTCATGCAGGAATATGCCGAGGAGACACCAGTGGCACCCCCTATGGAGACTCCTTTGGACGCGGACTTGTCGGATCCTGTTCCTGCTGCACAGAGTACTGATGAGACGACGGGCGACACTGAGGTAGATGCGGGAGCCGCTCCTCATGAGGTTTTCGAAAACGCGGAGGAGGATTCGCCCTCTTCACCGGCCGATGCTGTGGACGAGACGGTCGATGAGGCTCCAGATCCCCTTGCGGGGATGATCTACATCAGCCCCTGTGAGTATGCACCTTCAGGCTATCTCATGCTCAACATCAATGCCGCACCGGACGAGGGAACCTGCTGGGCCTTTGACGGATATCGCATGCTCGCCACGACGAACGGCTCATATCGCATGTTGATCCCGGCCGAGTACGTGAGCGCGGGATTGCTGACGCCAGATGGCAGGGCCCTGGTCACGGAAGTGCCTGACGAGGCGTTCGTTTCAGGTCTGAAGGGCGACGTGAATCAGGACGGTGTGGTAAACATTGCCGATGCCAACATCATCCTCCAGCTCATCAAGGAGGGATTCGCCTACTACGATATGGAGCAGCTCACCCCTCAGCAGCGGATGCAGGCTGACGTCGATGGTGACCTCATGTACTCCATCGCGGATGTGAACGAAATCGTATACCGCATCAATAACGGAATCGTTTGACGTCTCTTCGTGAGGGGCATCATAGCATCCTCTCCAGATTCACTCCTCGGGTCGTGCGATGCCATAGGCACGCGTCGAAGTCCCGGCATCGGGATTTCGACGCGTGCCTACTTCGTAAGTTCCCAACGTCACCAACATGATATATGACACATTGTGTGGTGGTTGATGCTTCGCTAGCGAGGAGCTTGGGCGATGAGGGGTCGTAGCCTCGAGACTGATCGCGGCAACGTGTCCCACCTGGCCATCAGGTACCAGTGTCCGGGAATGATGCCGTCGCGTCGTCTTACGTGTGCAATGTGGCCTATATGAACATCGCCATGTAGTGTGGGATGGTGATGACGCCGTCCTCCCCGACACCCACGTTCGCGTCGGCGACCTTGTAGGCGAGCTCGACGCTGGCTTCGCTTCGCATCAGTGCCTTGAGCGAGTTTGCTGCGGCTCTGCCGGCCTTGACTTCCACGGGGACCACGCCTCCCTGCCGCTGCACGAGGAAGTCCACCTCGCGCTTGGTGGAATCGTTGCGCAGGAAATGGAGGTTGTGCCCCGACTTCAGCAGCGCGTCGGCGACAAAGCTCTCATATAGTCCGCCTTTGGTGTTGCCAGATAGGGTGCCTTCGGCTATGGCCTGCTTGAGGGAAAAGTCACGCATGGCTAGCAACAGTGACACGTCGGTGCAATAGAGGCGAAAGTTGCCCTCTATCTCATAATCTGCGAGGTCGTACGACGCGGATGTGACGTTGGAGCTGAACGCCGCCATGTCCGCGCGTGTGAGCCAGTCTATGCTCGAGTAGTACTTGGCAGCCTTACCGCCCTTCTCTACGAACTTGTACTGGAATTTGTGGTTCTCCTTGCCCAGAAGCTGTCTCGCTATGGAAAGGAAGCACTTCTCGGCCTTGATCTTCTCGGACGCCGATGCGTAGTGGGCGATGTCATACAGGTATCCTTGCAGGATGGAACGCTGAACCTCGTCGGCGCGGCGAAAGTCAAGGGTGTCCTCGTAGGTCTGGACGACCTCAGGCATACCGCCGAGCGCACAGAAGAGGCGATAGTGTCTCATGAGTTGGGTGTGTACTGCCGCGGGTAATGGCTCGCGTGCGTGGAAGTGCGAACGTATCGACTCCGTGAGATCGCGTCCGTACCCTTGGGCCCAGAGGAACTCCTCGAAGTCGAGACCTCGTAGGGTGAGGTAGTCCACGTATCCTACGGGATACGAACTCGGGCGCTTGTAGTCGATGCCGAGCAGGGACCCAGATGCGACCACGTCGTATCTGCCGTCTGCGGTCCAGAACTTGAGCGAGGTGATGGCGTTCGGACACTCCTGAATCTCATCCAGGAACAGAAGCGTTTTACCTGGCGCTACTTTGTGCCTCGGGTAGCGGAATCTCAGTGCCTGCACCATGTTGTCGACGGTGAGATCTCCCTCGAAGATGCCTGCGGCACTCGGCGTTTCTTTGAAGTTGATGGTGATCGACTCTGGGTAGGATTCGTTGGCGAAGCGCTCGACGGCATACGTTTTTCCGACCTGGCGCGCGCCCTGTACGATGAGACACTTTCTCTCGGCACGGTCTTTCCATGCGCGCAATTCGTCTTGAATCTTTCGCTCGAGCATGTTGTGGCCTTTCGTATATCTCCACTTTCAACGCAGAAGACTTTCGAAAATCTCCATCAGCAGAGAAAATTATATACGAAAATCTCCGATTAAAAAAAGGAATTCTTTCGAAAATCTCCGCTTACATCTCATCCACCGAGGAGCCCGAACGAGAGAGAGCCTGGGCTTCGCGGGTCTCGGCGTCATCCTCGGCGCCACTCGCAGGCGCCGAGGATGACGCCGAGGACAAATATGTCCCAGAATACATTGTGACTGCCAATACTGTGTACTGTGTAGATAGGTGTCTTCATGTGAGCCTATGGTGTGCTGCGTGCGCAAGCCGCACTGTGGTGTGCGCCTCGTGTGGCAAGCGTGAACCGTAGCAAAGGGGTAGTCGCTTGTCATGTAACGCCATCGGGTGGTCTGGGTACCTACTCGCCAGCAGCGCGCCTCGTCATGTCAAGGACGCGTTCACTCGCGAAGAACCCAATGTCCTGGAGGTCTGCAAGGACTGGATCGACCGCATCGATTGGCCCGGCACGCTTCGCCGTTACCAGCACGCCTAGCGTTCCCAGTACGCGAAGGCCGAGATAACGTGCGGTCTTCTTGGTGGCGTTGTCGTCAAGAAGTAGGAAATCCGCTCCCAGCTGCCTCGCCAGCGTGATGCGCTCGACCTCGCCTGCGTGGAGACGGGCTGGCATGAGGCTCAGCAGGTCCGGCGCGGTATGGCAGGTATGCCCCGCAGCCATTCCCCGGATGACCCAAGCTCCTTCGATACCTCGTAGTTCTTGGCGGTCACCTCCGCCCAAACGGCCTCGGGTATATTGTCCTTGTTATAGAGGTCCCTAAGGAGCCCGAGCTTTCCCACCTTGGCCGACGCAATGAGTGGCGTGGAGTTCACCACGATGTTATGCACGGTCGCTCCTTGCCGCCTCGGCGTTGGCGAGTTCCTCGTCGAACTCCTCCTCGCTGTCGAAATGGAAGACGCTCACCCCGTTCTGGCCGAGGAACCGCACGAAGTCGCTCTTGTGCATCCCCGCAATCTCGCAGCAGTGGCCAAGCGACACGCCGCCGTACTTGTAGAGGCCGAGCGCCGTCATCCTCCTCGCGAGGTCCTGGGCCTCGCTGCTCGTCATGCGCGGGCCAGAATGCATGTTGTTATATAGCAAAATAGCGTACTAACAGGTCGTTTGCTGGTTGTCATCGACAAGCGACCACCCCCTCGTGCGGTAACTGCCCTCCCCGTCGGCGTGAACCCGGCGGCGTCGTGCAGTCTCGCCTCTGGGCGGAACCCGATAACCGAGAGACCCCGTCGTGTGGGAACACGCATCTCAGGCGTGTTGATGTGGTGTTCCAATTGCCGTTGCGTGCTATTTGTTATCAATTCTGTTGTCGCTTCTCCTGGGGCGACTCCGTGGCCTAGGGCGTGCGCCACACGGAAGCATCGGATTGCCCGTAGCTTTGTAATTTTGCTGCGAGTGATAAATAAATATCTTACACTATAGCCAACATGTGGAAAGAGTTGGTTATGGCTGATTGTATAGGGGCTCCATGAGTACGCTACCCGAGCGCGAGCGCATCGTCTCCGAGTTGGCCACGCTTCCTGCCGGCACTGTCGTGGTCGAACGAATCGGTGGGCGTGATCAGCCGTACCTTCAATGGAGGGAGGGCGGAAAGGTTCGTTCGCGCTACCTCAAGGCAATCGAGAGACAGAGGAGATTGCGTCCCTGCTCGATCGTCGACAGGCGCTTTCCGCGCGGCTCAAGGAGCCCGATGCGGCGCTTGCCGCATCAGTGGGTGAATCCGGTATGCGTGACCTCGGGTTCAAGACCACGGTGCGCATCGGCGGGCTGCTACGCGATCGCGTTGCACGTGTGGCTGGACTGAGGCGTCGCGACTCCTACCAGACGCTCAGGCGCTACCTGCAAAGAGGGCCAGCCGACCGCGTGTGCGTGATCGGTGGCCTGCGTCGCACGGGCAAGACCACCATGATGCGTCAGGCAATCGCAGACATGACAGATGAGGAGCGGGCGCGCGCCGCCCTCATCGAGATCCTGCCCATCAACGACTACGGGCAGCTCAGGCATGACATGTTTCGCCTACAGGACGCAAGGTACACGTACGTCTTCGTGGACGAGGTCACGCTCCTGGCCGACTTCATCGACAACGCGGCCCTCTTCTCCGACGTCTTTGTCGTTGAGGGCATGCGCATCGTGCTCACCGGAGGCGACTCCCTGGGGTTTTGGTTTGCCTCCCGCGAAGAGCTCTATGACCGGTGCGTGTTCATACATACGACGCACGTCCCTTTCCACGAGCACGCCCGCCTCTTGGGAACCGAGGACATCGACGAGTACCTGGAGTATGGGGGAACCCTGCGCATGGCGGATTCGGGTCTGTCGGACCCGTATTCCTACGACGGCGACGCTGAGGTCACCTTTGCCACCTACGAGGCAACACGTCGCTACGTGGACACAGCCATCGTGTGCAACATACAGAACTCCCTCTCCTTCTACCAGGGCGGCCGCCACTTCCGGCATCTTCGTGAGCTCTACGTGGCCGATGAGCTCACAAGTGCCATCAAGGGCGTAATCGAGGACGTCAATCACGGGTTCGTGGCGGACGTGCTGCGATGTCGGCTTTCGTCGCACGACCTTGGGTCAGCTCGGCAACTCGCCTCCCGTGCTCGTGACCCCGAGCGACGCACGGACGTCCTTGACCATATTGACACGGAGGCCGTCACGGCACAGCTCATGGAATGCTCGACATACTGGACGAGGACCGGCAAAAGGTCGCCGTCACAGACGCCCATGCCGCGGAGATACGAGAGTACCTGGAGGCACTCGACCTTTTGGCGCACGTCCCGACCGAGACGGCGACGGGCGGACCGATCGACTGCGTCATTTTCACGCAACCCGGTATGCGCTACGCGCAGGCGAAGGCCCTCGTGCAAGCCCTTATGGCAAGCCCGGCGCTTGCGGCTACAGACAGGCGATTGAGAAGGCTCGTGCGCGACACGGTGTTGTCCGACGTGCGCGGGCGCATGCTGGAAGATGTCATTCTGTTCGAGACCATGCGGGCACTTCCGCCTTTCCAGGAGGCCTTCAAGCTCGAGTTCGCCGC
>CACXDP010000195.1 GCA_902766445.1 uncultured Coriobacteriaceae bacterium | reverse complement strand
TTCATGGATTTCGTCGTACAATAAACGCATTTTCAGCCATTGAGGGACAAGGAACGCGGCTCGACCCAAGAAATACCTCACACAGCACTTAAAATGAAACACTTTCGTTGCGTGCAGACATGACTTATGGACGAGCGTTGAGCTGGCCACTGCAACGTCAATCCTTCGAATCGCAACCTCTCCAACGTCACTCGAGAGTCTTGAGCGAGACGGATGGACCACACCTTCCCCGTATCGAGCATGCGACCGTGGTATGCTGCTGCCATAGAATGCGAAGGAGGTTGTCGTGCGCGTCGGCCCGTCCATAGTCACGAAGAGGTTCACACTTATGTGCCGTGACCACGAGGCACTTGCGTTCACGTGGAACGTACCGGAACGACGGGTCGTTGGTCACGTGCGCCTCATAGACATCACATACGTCCCATGGGGTGCGCTCGATTTGAACGGACGTCCCAATCGCAGCACCATCGGCTCGTGGATGCAGCACCGTTCCATCCCGACACTAAGGCCCAACGTAGTGAGGCGCCTGAGAGACGTAGGCATCGATGGCCCAGAGACCCTGCTCGCCCTCGGCACAGGCGCCTCCCTGAGCGACCAATACTGGCTGCGAACGGAGGATTCCGATCTTACTTGGACGCAGGTAAACTTCTTCACGAACGAATTCGACCTGCGCTTGGGACAGTATCTCACCGCCCAAGACAGCCAGAGCACAGGTCGCCTCGCAGAGATGATCGCGCATGACCTAGGCATCGCAACGGAATCGCCCGATAGCTCCCTAGGCGGCAACCTACCAAAACGCTGGGAGATACGAGACGGTGTACGCGTGCTTGTGAAGCGTTCTTCTAGCGCCTACGGACAAGAGCCTATGAACGAGATGCTCGCGTCACGACTTTGCGAGCGGCTGGACATCGACCACGTGCCCTATACAGCCGAGACTGACGGTCTGACGTGGGAAAGCATCTGCCCCTGCATGGTGGACGGGCGCACCGAACTGGTGAGCGCATGGCATTCGGTTGCTTCGTGCCAAAAGAAGAATCACGAGTCGAGGGCAGCATGGTATCTGCGCGCATGCGCCGAACACGGCCTGGACGCCTCCGGCGACATAGAGCGCATGCTGGTGGTCGACCACATACTGTGCAACTTCGACCGACACTGGAGCAACTTCGGGGTACTCGCGGACGCCGAGTCGCGTGTGTGGCTGCGATGCGCACCGCTCTTTGACATGGGCGAGAGCCTGTGGTGCGATCGCAAGCCAGGTGAGGGATTGGGAGGCTACAGAATCCCTAACTGGGGAGGATCGCGCCCATTCCTGCACCGAATCGATTCGCAGCTCGAACGCTTCTGCACAGACCTTTCGTGGCTCGATCCCTCGGCGCTTGACGGATTCGGCGATATGGTCGCGAGTGAGCTGGAACGCTTGCCCATGATCGCCTTCGTGAAAGGTCGCGCCGATTCCATCGGTCGCGCCGTAGACGAGCGAGCGCGGAGGGTAATCCGGCAGGCGGAGTCCTGTGCCCGCGTACGTCTACAAACAACGCTTAGCCTCGCACCGTACAATCAATCGGTACCGCACCTTCACGATTGACGTTTCGAGCAGAAGCCATTTCACCTAAAGCTTGCCACTACGTAGTACCATGGAATGGTTCGTTCAATACGGCCAAAGGAGTTATCCATGGATGTATCGGCAGTCGCATCACAGCTCGTCGGAGCCCTCGGCAACAATCCCGACCTCATCTCGCAGTTCGCGCAGCACCCTTACTCGACAACTGCGTCCGTCACGGGCAGCGACGAAAACATCTCGCAGAAGGACATGAGCCGCATCCTCACGCAGGTAGCCGCCCAGTCGACAGGCCAGAAGCTCGGCACCAATGACACCAAGGACCTTGCATCGGCACTGCTCGGACAAGCCGGCGGAAGCGTGCATTCGCTCGCTAGCGCCCTCTTTGGCGGTGCAGGCGCCGGTGGCGCAGCACAACCCGCAGCCAACGCGAACGCAGCTGCGGCAGCAGGTGGCTTCGACCTCAGCAGCATCCTTGGAGCGCTCACGGGAGCAGGCGCGGGCAATGGCAGCGCCAACACCGGCGCGAGCAGCAACGCCCCCTCGATGGCCCAGATCGCTGCACAATCCATCGCCGGCGGCATCGCCGCACGCGGCCTGGCCGCGCTCATCACCGGTGCCCTTGGCACAAACAAGAAGTAAAAGCAGGCAGAACCATAAGGCAGCATCGCGGGGGTACACGAAAGAGATAGCTCGTGTACCCCCGCGATTTGTCCGCTCTTCAGGACAGAGTGCTAGATGCCCTTGCTGTCCTTACTTCCAGCGTCTGCGGCCAACGGTCTCCGCGATGACGCCGAGAATGCCCAGAACCACGACAGCAGCAACGTTCGTCGTATCACCCGTCTTGGGCGTGCCGGTCCTGGTGATCGTACTGCTGGTACTCGATACCCGGGTGCTCTGGCCCTTAGCGCTCTGGTTGCTCTGATTGCTCGGGGCGCTCGTCGTCACACCGCCCGTATGCGTTCGCTCGGAGCTTCGCTCAGAGTTATCACCGCTGTCAGTCCGGCCTTGCGTGTTTGCAGGTGTATCGGTTGGGTTTGAAGGGACATAGACGGTGACTTCGTCCCATTCCGTCTCGCCTTCTTCGGCCGTATCAGGATGGCTGCTGTAGCTGAGCTTAGCTTTGTTTAAATTGCCCTCCTGTCCGAGTTTGGCCTGCTCGTTGAGGGTCGCAGTGAGGTACAGGTTCACCGTGGCTCCACTGAGTTCTTCGCCAATCTGGCCCAAGGTTTCTCCGTCACCTCCCCAGCGCAGCGTCGCCTTAAAGCCATGCTCACCAGAATCTGACACGATGTCTTCAAGCACGTCGCCCTCATAGGAGGCAAGCTGCGTGCCATCGGAAGCTATGACGTCAATCTGGCTGACCCCGTCGAAAGTGAGGCCTTCCTCCATATCGTCGATGAAGCTGATGCGATAGCTGTTGTAACTCGTCACGTCGCTGGGCAGGGTGGCGCTCAACTTGTACGGCACGGCATCGCCGATTTCGTATTCGGCAGAATCCTGCCACGCACTCGCCTCGTCGATGGCTTCGTCCGCAACCTTGACCTTCTTCTCGAAGCTGGGACTTTCTGGCGTGGTGTCAACTGGCTCGTATACGTTTTCGATCTCGATCACCTGAACCAGCTCGCTACCCTGTTTGGCTACGAGATGTCCGCTCCCGTCATCGACCACGTTGATGTCGACCACATGCGGGTCTTCGTCGTAGATCACATCATCAATCGAACCTTTCATCTCACGGATGATATAGCGATAGCCGCCCGCCTTACGGAACGTAATGCTGCCGAAACTCCGCGTGAAGTTCGTATCCGCATCGGCTTTGGTGATGGTCAGCTCGCTCGTTTCAGGCATGGCCGCCTCGTCTGGGTTGTACCGGTCCGCTTCGAGGGTGAAGGTGAAAGCATCCTCGTCCAGCCAGTCGCGACCCGAAAGCAGCTTCTTCGCGCTGATGTTTCCCTCAGTCGGCACGTTTTTCGTGTTTACAAAGAGGTTCTTATCGTTCGTATAGGTCGGCGTCGCCACGATCGTGCCGTCGCCACCGTCCGCAATCTCCATGCGCACAGTGCAGAGATGCGCATCGTAGCTCATGTCGGCTTCGTTGCCCTCGTCCTCGCTGACTATATAGGTGTAGGTCTTGCCGATGTCGTCCCGCGCGTAGGGAATGGCCGGAAAGACGACCTTACCCTCCTCGTCATTCTGGGCAGCGAGCGAGGTGCGCTCGTCAAGCGTAGAAAGTGCCGCGTCGTTTGGCCTTCTGAGCGTGAAGCCGAACTGACCGGCGGTCAAATCTTCCCCGACCAGCTCTTTGGCAACCTCGACTCTGCCCTCTCCCGTCGCCTCGTACACGTTCTCGAAAGTGGCAGACCCCACATCCTTGCCGTCCTTGGCGTAAGCGACCTTCGCTACGAGGTCACCACCGTCATCGCGCGCAAGCGAGACGATCACGGCAAAGACGGACGAGTCGTAGGTAACGCCGGGCGTCCCGCCCTTGACTTCTCTGATGGCATAGGCGTATGTCTTGCCCTCATCCACTAAGCCGTAGGACAACTCGTCGAACGCGATGCGCCCGTCAGCGTCGTTCACGGCGGTGTCAATGACCACGCCTTGCTCATCGAGCAGCTGAAACTCAAACGCTTCCTCCTCAAGCGTGCGACCCCGCAGAGTTTTGGTTGCTTCGACCTGCGCCGCGGCAGCAACCTCGTAGGTATTGGTGATGGTGGCAGCGCTTGTCTGTCCCGCCAAAACGGCGCCTTCGATGTCCTCGGTCGCGGACTGTACGAAGCCCAAGGCTCGCGCTGACTCCTCGTCCTCTGCGACAGCGTAGTGAGCGCCATCGGGGAGTCCTGTGACGGTGATGGTCTCGTTCCCGTGAATGGGCAAAGTGTCGCCATCGTGAACGGTACCGCCCACGACACCCTCTCGATCGCTGGTCCAGGCGTATTCGCCGTCCAGACCCTGACCGTTGGCGTCGGCAAGCGAAAGCGACATGAAGAACTCGGTACCTTCCACGTTAGGACTGGCGTCTTCGAGTATCTTGCTGATGACCAGCTCACCGCTCCTCTTTGTGTTGGCGATGGTGTCAAGGCCGCTTTCGTAGGAAACCTCGCACGTCAGCATGCCGCTGCCGTTGTCGATGGCGGTGACAGTGGCCACAAGCACAGTCTTGGTGTCATAGTCTATGGTCGGATCATCACCCGCAAGCTCGCGAACGTAGTATGTGTAAGTACCCGCTTCTGTGAGTTGGATGGGGTCGAAGCAGACTGTTGCCTTGCCATCAGAACCCACCGGTCCGTTCGATTTGGTCTGCAGCTGCTCCGTACACTCCGCATCGGCATATAGTGCAAAGGTAAAGTCACCCTCCTCGAAGTTCCCACCAATGAGCTCCTTGTGTGCCACAAGCGAGAAGAGACCCGAGGTCGAGTACTCGTTGGTGAAGGTAGCTGTCGGACTCTGGTTGTCGACACCCAGCACTCCGGTCGTGCCATCTGAGGCCGTCAGGGTCCAACCAGCGGGAATGCTCGTCTCGGATACGGCGAACGACGTGCCCTCAGGCAATCCTGCCAACTCGGCCACACCCTCACCGTCGATGGCAAGGTTAAGCTTTCCGAGCTTCTCGAGCACGTGTACCTCGCCGTTCAGCGAGTATTCGGTGCCCTTCGGCAACGGTCTGCCCCGTTCATCGTTCAGCGTTACCTCGAAATCAAAGGTCGGCACAACATCGGCCGTACCCTCGACGAGCTTTCGGATCGTAAGACCGTAGTTAGCCTCTTCAAGAAGCTCGTTGACGAATACGGGAGCTTCGGGATCGTAAACAGGGTCTTGTGCAACGAGCCGAGTGCCGCCCGCACCGTCCGCCTCTTCGATTACCTCGATGGTCGCCCTGACCTCGTTCTCTGCATAGGTAACGCCCCCATCGTTGCCCTTGACCTCTGCTATGGTGTATTCGTAGGTACCAGCCTCGGTGAAGGTCAGCTCGTGGAAGTCGATGGTGCCCAAAGTCGGGTCATCGGTGCTTACGCCGTTTGAGACGATCTGAAGCAGTTGTCCATCCTTGTCGCGCAACTCGAAGCGGAATCTGCCCGTCGCCAACTCATGTCGCTGACCGTCACTTCCTTGGAGCAGCTTGGTCGCATGAAGAGTCTGCCTGGCGACCTGTTGGTCGGTGTGTTTGTTGGTAAGCTTGGCTTCAGCCGTCTTGAGCGAGAGGATGGTACCGTCTGTACCCATCGACTTGACGAGGACCCATCCGTCAGGCGTGTCTTCCCAGACCTCATAAGCCGTACCTGCGGGAATGTCATCGAAAGTTGCGCGCTCGCCGCCATGCAGCGTGAAAGTGAACTCGCCATTCGCCGCCTGTACAGAGCAATCCACCTCCGCCCACGTAGCAGTGAAGGTTACCCTATCTCCCGCGCAAAAATCGCCAGCAGCAATCGCCTCTCCCATCTCATAGTGTGCCTTTGCACGCGTGACATCGTTGCCGTCTTTGTCCTTGACGCTGACATCCCAACCGCTCAAGCGGTGCCCGAACCAGTAGTACTTCGATGCTGCGATGTCGTGCGCCTCATCTGCCGCGATAGCCTCCCTTGACATGGAACCCGACGCGCCACGTTCGGCGTCATCCTGCGCCAGGACATAGCTCAGCTCGTATTCTGTGTACGTCCACATAGCCTTAAGAGTCTTTTCGTAGTTGCCATTCCCAAGGGGGCTCATCATGTACGGAGACGGCGGAAGAGTCGTGAAGTGTTCGCCCGTCTTTGAGATGTTGGGGTTCAAGATGTTTTGGAAGGCGTTGTAGATGTCTAGGACATCTTGGTCGTCAAAACACGTCGTCACGTTTCCAGCTGAGGCTTCCCACCCCGCAAACTCAGCGAGGTCGTTGGTAAACCCATTCGCAGGCAGCGTGAACGTCGTCTCGGTGATGCGGTAGTCGTCCATCGTTCCCTCTCCACCGTTCGCGTCGAAGTGGAGGGTGAGTTCAGCCTTTGTCCACACCCACGTTCCCGCTAGATCGGGTCCCGTGAGCTTCACGAGCGCACTTGGATACTCAGTCCTAGGCTCGCCGGTGATGCGTGTCCAGGCTCCCGTGAAGAGCGGAGATGGCGAGCGCGGGATGGTCGCATTCTTGAACTTGCAGCCCTCGCCAAACGTTATCCTCTCGAGGGCTGTGCAGGACGCAAACATGCGACTCTCGTTGCTCCCGACCTTGGACATGTCCCAGCATCCCAGATCGAGTTCCTTGACGCTTTCGCAGCCACAGAACGTCTCGTACAGGTTCGTGACCCTCGACGTATCGAAGCTCGACACGTTCAAAACCTCCAAACTGGAGCAATCCTTGAACGTCCGCTGCATGTTCATGACCTTGCCGGTGTCCCAACCGGCGAGATCCAATTCCGTGAGGCTTTGGCAACCGTTGAACATCTCGGACATGTCGCTGACCTTGCCGGTGTCCCACCCCGTAAGCTCGAGGTCGGTCAGCGCGGCACAGCCCTCAAACAGGCTGCGCATGCTCGTGACGTTCCGCGTGTCCAAGCCAGCAAGGTTTGCACTCTGAAGTTGGGCGCATCCTTTGAATATCCTCGCAAGAGAATCAACGCGTGACGTGTCGAGCCCACGTAGGTCGACCGATTCCAAGCCGTCGAAGCCGCTGAAGGTCCCGGTCAGTTTACCTTCCAGGTGAATCGTCCCCTGGACTTCCACCGATTTGGCCTGAGCTCTGGACTCCTCATCTACCATGCTGAAGTCCAAGACCCCGGCTCCCTCGTCGCCGGATTCCGGGCGAATAACCAGTGTCCCGTCATCGTGAAGGTCGTATGCAATGCCTGGCAGCGCGGCCATTGCCTCATCCTCGCAGGTATTGCCCACATGCCAGCTGTTCACAACCTGCGCGCCTTCTGCTGGAATCGCATATGCCACCGTCGGAAGCAAGAAGCTCGCAAAGTCGGCAAGCATGCCACCAAACGCGCCAGCCATCGAAACAGCCTCATTGTCACGGTCTTCATTCTTGTCGGCATCCTCAACCCGGTCGAGCTCGTACTCATAGACCGCATCGGGCGCAACCTTCTCTCCGGTCAGCCTGACGTGGAAGGTGAATTCCTGGCTCGGGTCTGGGTTCTCGCCCTCGACGAGTTTTTCGACGGACAGTCCGCCTCCTACCAACCCGTTGACAAAAACCGGCAGGATGCTGTTCTCGTTTTCTTGTTCGACCGAGAGGGTGCCGTCACCGTTGTCGTGAATCTTGACCACGTAACGGAAGGTCGCTTCGCTATAGGTCACGGTGTCGTCATCACCCGGAAGCTCACGGACGACGTAATGGTAGGTGTTGCCCGCGTCGTCTTGGGTGTATCTAATCTCATCGAAGCGTATGACGCCCTGTGCGTCGTTTGCTTTTTCGTGGGGGCTGATACGCTCACCGCCAGCGTTCGTCGGCATAGGCACGTCATCGGCTTCGATGGCATTACCATCGGTATCCTTGCCACCCACAGGCACCAGCTCGAACTTGAACTCTTCGGCCTGTAGCTCGCGTCCGAGACCCCCGTCGTCGAGTACCTTCCAGGCGGTCATGTTTGTGGTTCCAGTCGCCGTGTATGAGTTCTTGAAGCTTCGCAGGGCAGGTTCATCGGCTGGCTTGCCGTCCTTGTCAGTGTAGGTTAGGGACACGTCAAGCTCGCCCTCTCCCCTCTCGTCCCTCACATCCACAGTCGCGGTGTAGAGGGCCGCGCTATCGTAGGTGTAACCCTTGTACGAGAAACCCCCCGCAGCCCGTTGCTCATCGGTCGCGTCGGCCCAAGCCACGCCGTCGGAGTTCGTCGCCTCGTCTGGCACACGCTCGCGGATGGTGTAGGAATACGTTTTTCCCGCATCGGCACTTCCATAGGTCAGGGCTCCAAAGGTCACCGAACCGTCCGCACGATTGGAAGCCGTACGCACCACGTTTCCGCGCTCATCGATGACCTCGAAGGAGAACTTGTTGTTTCGAAGCGCGGCTCCTGCCAGCTCCTTGCGTACGCTCAGGCCAACTGAGCCCGAGGCGTGGTATACGTTGTCCATGGTCAGCTTGCGAATTCGGTTCTGTTGGACCGTTGTCACCTTGACGTTGCCGCCCGAAGCCACGAAACCAGGACACTCGATTTCGACAAAGCTCACCCTCGTACGATGCGGAAGCTCCCTAATGGTCGCGACCTCGTTGGCCTTAAGGGAGATGACCTCTCCAGAAGAGACCTTGCCATCTCGCACAACGCGATCTGCATCGTCCGTCGTCGTAACGTCGTAAACGAAGCTATCCGTCAGCGGCTCTAACTCTCCTCCCCCAAGCGGGCGCTCCAGCGTCACCTCGAACTCGAACGACTTGTCTGCCACGGCATCGGTCGCACCCGTCACCTTCTTTGTAATGCTCACGCCGCCGAAGGGGTGGTAGGTATTGGTGATGTCCATGCCGCTAGCGATGCTAATGTAGGCGTCATCTGGTACGACCTCCCTCACCGTGTACTCTATTTCCTTGCCATCCTCGTACTTGTAGAGGTTGTCAAAGGTGTAGGTCGGCCACACCTGACGCGTTACTGCTGGCTTGTCACCCTCAGCTCCCCGCACGACCTCGACCGTGGGCACAACGCGCTTGGTAGAGACGAACTCGCCGTTCGCATAGAGCTGCACGTCGATGGCACTCGGACGCATGTCTTCGCTGTCATTTATCCAGTGCTTGGTACCCGAGGCACTCGTACGCTCGCTCTCATGACGGTTCGTCAGCGTAAAGCCCTCCTCGGCGTTGCCGGTTGCCCTCGCCGTATAGCCCTTGGGCACGGCATCCGCCTCCTCCACGACGCGGTAGTAAATCCGCTCTCCGTTGCTGTCGGTATAGGGCAGGTTGCGGAACTCGCCAGTCCAACCTTCTTCGGCCGTCAGTACGAGCTTGTTGTCGAGCGCGGCGTCCTTGCTCGCTGGCAATCCGTTGGCGTAGAGCGTCGCCACGACCTTGTCGGGCCGCTTCCCGTCGCGATCATTGTCGTCATCCAATACCTTGTTGACGGCGATCCGATACTCCGCCAGGCCCACCTTGGTGTAATCGAAACGTATGAAGTCGAGCGTGGAACTGGCATTAGGGGGAAACTCGGCGTCAGCGTCAACGGAAGTCGAGACGAGATAGACGTTGTTGTAGGCGTGCGCGTCCTTGGCGATGTAGTCGCGCGCAGAGCCCTTGGCCTCGCAATCATGGTAGTACTTGCTAACGCCCTCGTACTCATCCCACTGGCTTGTGCCCCATGGAGCATGCATGCGGACGTAGGCTGTCATCGACTCGTCAGGCCCGAGAACAAAGTCCTTCCCGTCGGCGGCCTTGCTGCAGTCAATGGCAATCGCATGGACGTCGGCAGGCTCCCCGTCGTACCTGTCAGCCCTCACCCAGATTTCGGCATTCGTGATGTCTATGTTGTCCGCGTTCGAGCGGCGGGCGTTATCCGGGTCAGTCAGGCTCAGGTCTTCCTCCGTCGAATAATACACGACCGGCACGCAGCCCATGGACTCGATTTGGCTCACGTCCACGGAGACCAGCTGACCTCGCCAACGCGGAGCATCGATGTCTGCGTCGTCATTGCCATCCACGGCACGGTAGTTCTCCAGACTGTCATAGAGTACGAGGTCCTTCGACTTCGTGGACGAGTCGCTCATCATGCGCAGCCGATAGGAATAGAAGCCACCCTCGTAGACGGTACGCACGTCGTCGTAGGTACCTTGGCTCCAACGACCGTCATCGTTGACCATGACGTTCTTTGACAGACTCGTACGCCCGGCCGTCGGAAATGCGAGGTTCGTCTCGCATTCGGCGTAGACGAAGCTCGGCGTCGCACGCCCTGGATCCAGTTCCGCAAAGGCCGCCCTCTCCTCTTTGGAGAAACTGCCGACCTTGGTAGCTATGTTGTGGTAATGATCCTGAGTGATGGCATCGTACTCACCGGAATGGTCACGCACCGTACCGAGCACGTCGTTGTTGCTCTCGAAGGCCACGACGTTATGAGAGATGACGCCCGTAGTGACGTCGGCAGGATTGCCACCGAGGTCAATCCACGTGTCCAAGTCCATCGTGGCATCGAGGCTGAGTGTGGGAACGTCCTCCCAGAAGCTGACGGCATCGTTCTCACTCTGCTTGTAGGCTTTAGGCTGCGGGGTGAGATCGGCCTCGATCACAAGCATCGTGCGTCCGGTGCCCCGCCAATTCTCTCGTGCATACATGCGGCGAATGGCGTCGCCCTCGCGCAGCTTGACGCTCGCGAAGTCGACCACCATGCCCTTGGGTAGAAGGTCGTACCAGACGCCTCCCGTCTCTGGAGTGATGACGCTCTCGGCCACAGCCTTGTCGTACAGCTCCCTCGAGGTGAGGAAGGACTTCTCCTCGACTTTGGCCGTGTAGTGTACCGTGGCGACGCGAGACTCGTAGTCCACGTCTTGCTTATGGTCGAAGCGAGCACTCTTGCTTGGGTCCACCTGCACGTCGGCACTGAAGCCATAGATGCGATCCTCGCCCCACTTGGTGCGGCGAAAGATGGGATTTGTCTCGTTCATCTTCTTGCCATCGTTATCGTATTGGTAGGCGTCCATATGCACGCCGTTGTAGACCCAGGACTCTGGTACGTAGACCATATTGCCCTCGTCATCCGTAAACTTGTCCGCGCAGAACTGTCGCAGCTTTGCCTGCCCGTCCGGGTTAAGAATCACGGAGGGATACAGGTACTCCATGAGATAGGCGTTCTGGGTGGTCGTCGCAACGCTACGGAAGTTTGTGGTGTTCGTGGGCATCTGAACCACGGCGCTCGTCTCCGTATGCCCGTCGGCATAGGTGGTCACGGGACGACCGCTCGACCAGTCGACCTTGGCCCAGAAGTCCTCGCCCGTCGGGCTGGTCTGAAGCCAGGTGCCACCAACCTCGACCTGAAGGACGATAGCCGGGATCTTGCTCCCGTCTTCGTCCTCGGCGTAGTCGAAGGTGCCGTCTTGGCTGTTGCTGACGGAATAACCACCGTCAGCGTTCACGTTGATGCCCTTGACTTTGCCAATGCGCGGCTTCTGTACCTCGACGGTGTCAAAGACGTAGTCGTCGCCAGCAACGAGTTCGGTACCACCGCTCACAGACTGGTCATAAGTCGTGTCATCCGTAGAGGTCTTGCCCTCGAGCCGCAAACCCTGGTCGGTCGTGACCATCGTCACGGGACGCTTGAGGTAGTTGCCCTCGATGCGCGTGTAGGGAACCAAAGCGTATCCGTCGGTCTTTGACCTGTCGACCACATAGGTATTGGTCTCCTCGTCGTAGAAGGCATGGCTCATCCAGTTGGGGTCGACCTCAGGCGCGATTACATACTGGCCAGTTTCGTCGTCGCCCTCCCACTTGGCCCACTGCCACCAGCCGTTGACTGCGTTCTTGTCATTCGTCGGTTGCTGGAGCGTCCAGGGCAGAACCCAGCCCTCACTCTTGATGGTGTACCAGAGCTTGACGTTCTCGTCTGCATCTTTGTGGTCACGAAGCCTGTTGATGGCATCGTCGTAGATGCCATACCAAGTGCTGTAGTGCTGATCGGTACCCATACGAGAGATGACCTGAGCCGCACGGTCAGGCCTATGGGCAAGCATGTCGCGCTCTGTGTAGTTCTCGCGCTCGTTCTCGCCATCGTTGCCCCATTTAAAGACCATGAAATGCCCGGTCGTATCCTTCCATTCGGACGGATGCCAGCT
The DNA here is from genome assembly GCA_902766445.1 of uncultured Coriobacteriaceae bacterium. Classification (GTDB taxonomy): domain Bacteria; phylum Actinomycetota; class Coriobacteriia; order Coriobacteriales; family Atopobiaceae; genus RUG440. Next base: position 17,129 of record CACXDP010000195.1, on the reverse strand, counting down.
GAAAGAAGTGCTCGCCGTAGCCGTGGCCTTTGTAGGCGCGTCCACGTCATCGATAGGGGTCAGCGTGTAGTCCACTTGGTTGTGGAAGTGATAGGTCTTGCCCGCCTCGAACTGGGAGAACGGGTAGGCGGAACGCAGGTGGACATAAGAGGTATTGCCCTTCTCCTGACCTGTCCACCCAGAGTGGATGCCGCTGCCCATATAGGTGGCACCGTCCTCGTCAAAGGAGGCCTCGCCCTTGACTGGCGTCACCTCGTAGATGATGCCGGGCATGGTGACACCGGATTCACGATCTCTCTCAATGTCGAGCCGGTCACGCACATCGAGCTTGAAAGGTTGGTTGCCCTTGTAGTGGGCATAGGTGTACCAGTCGACGACCACAAACTCGGACTCATCAGGGTACTTCGCGCTAACCTCAGCAGGCAACTCTTTGGCAGGTGTGCGCCTCGGATAGCCCGACTGCACGCGCTTGTATCCCGCATCCACAACCTCGGTGGTATCCATGAGGCCAGTGATCTCGTTGGAGACGGCACGCAGGGTGTTGTCGCGATAGGTTGTCACCTCCATGTACGCGTACCACGGCTTGGTGTGGTTCTGGTCAACGACGTGGCTCTCTCCGTCGTTGTAGGATTCGGCTCTGCCACCGTCGTAGACGCTGGCGTAGGCATCCGCAATCTCATGCGGTGTCAGGTTATTCCACTGAATCTGGATGAAACCCTTCGTAGCCGCTGACATCGCTCGCGTGTTAACAAAGACATAATAGTCATCCACAAGTGCCCAGTTGAAATCCGTAGAAGTGCCGGGAGCCTCGGCGAGAGGAATAACAACGTCGCCGGCTTTCTTGCCATCACGCAAGGTAAACATCGTTGCAGGTACCATGATGCGGATGTCACCCGCGGCGTAGTCATGCTCGCCAGAAACGGAGTAGTCAATCTGTGCCGTGACGGACTGTTTCGCGTCGGTACGGTTATTCAAGCCATCAGGACGCAGCGAGAGGACGTCATCATTGTCATCCTTGAAGGCGTCCTTGCTGACCCATTTGACCTGGATGTCCTCTATGTTGTTGCCGTCGAGGCTGGCACGAGCCGGAGCTCCCGTCGCCATAGTGTCAAGTGCGGCTGAATTGGAGGATGAAGAAGTTCGCACGCTATCGTTCGCCTGAGCAGTCATGCGTATGCCACTCGCAAGCAACAAGGCCTCGACGCGCGGCACCTCCTCGCAGAGCGCCTCCATCGCCTTGGCACGGTTCAGCGAGGCCTCCCCCTCCACGACGACGGACGCGATGCCCGTATCGGCTCGGGAGACCGATGCGTTGCCGGTCGAGCTGGCAATGCCTGCAGCCTTTTCGATGTCTGCGACAGCTCCTTCAGTCTCAGGCGCCTTTGCGATATCGCCTGCCTTCTCGGCGTCGGACGTCTTGTCGGCACCAGTCGTCTCATCAGCATCGTTTGATTTCTCGCCGTCAGCAGCCTCACCGCTGCCTTCCTCCTCACCGTCGCAAACCGCACCCTCATCGGATTCGGAATCCTTGTCGTCCGGCCCACCATCCTCGTCTCCCGACTCGTTATCTGCCGTAATCACGACTACCTGCTGCGGCTCGGCCACCTCGCGACTTTCTCGAGACCCGGCGCTTGGAAACTGCACAACGGTGTGACCGTCCACCTCGACAGAAAGCGTACTGACGATTCTCTTTCCAACAAGCCTCGTGGCATCGAAGGAGGGATATATAAGCTCTCCCTGCGCGGACCCAGCTTCATCGGCCTTAACGGTCATCACACCCTCCGCCAAAGCTTCGCCATCAGTAGTGGCGAGAGCACCAGCCATCTTGGCATCTACCCCAGCAGGCAGACCGGTTACCATGAATGAGTCGGTAAGCGTGGCGTCGATCCGCGCAAGCAACTCAGTACCCCCATCCGCGTGCAAGACGGACTCGATGACAGGCGCGCGGTCGCGCGACTCGTCTCGCGAGGTGCTGGCGGCGCCACCGTCTTCGTCTGCAAAGCCAGAATCGTCGCGCTGCTCCGCCGCCACAACCGTTGGCTCCGCCCATGCAACGGCCGGAGCCACAGCCCCACCAAGCGTGAGATTCTGCACCACCATGGTGGCAGTCACAAGCGCCGAGACGCACCGACGATACTGATCTATCACTCGACGATTCCCACGCAGACGTCCCAACTCCGCAGTTACCGACCTTGCAAACATGTCATCCTCCCCACACGCACCTCTTCGTTGCGACATTGCCTGGCAGCGCAGCACGCCTGTCGACGCGGCGCAATCACCCCAAGGCAGGGAGCCCTCACATTCGCAGGATAGACTCTACCCATCGCTCCTCCTTTCGCCGAGGATGCCCCCATGGCATCCGGGAGGAGGATGCTACGCTACCAAGCTTGCAGTTTTTTCCCCGCTAGCTGACAGCAATTTCCCCGTTTTTTGCACCATCGCAGGTAAATACGGGTGTTTCGTTTTGCACTCGATTGACCTTAGAATTCTCTGAAATATGAGGCCAGGAAAAGAAACCTGCCGAAAAGCCCACAGCAGATTCCAAGTCGCATGCAACGAGCGACCGCAAGGCACGAAAGCCCGCATATGGACTGCGTCCCGAAGGTAATGCCCTTCAGGACGCAGCTTGTAGAATCACTGAATGTAGTTCGATGCTTATCAGAGAGGCGGTCTCGCGGGAGCGGATGGACTTGCCAATCCGCTCAGCCGCGTCCTTCCTATCAGATCTCGGTTGAAGCGTACCTGGAATCGGTACTTGTTTCGGAGCCCGAGCCAGAACCCGTACTCGTGGATTCGCCTGAGGTCGACGCGCCGTCCAAAGACGATCCGTTCGAAGTGCTTCCGTTTTCTGCAGAATCCCCGTAACCGGATTCGTCACTCGACCCCCGTGTCGTCTCAAGGCTGTCGTCGGTCGTGGTACTCGTCGCAGTCACTGTAGGTACGGCAGTGAGATCGAGGGTCAGCGTGCAGGTCTCGGTATCGAAGTCACTGCCCAAGACCTCGGTGCAGAACTGCTTAGCCCAAGCAGGCGTGAGCGTCGTATTGTCAGTGTTTGGATTCATTTCAGTGTCTAAGTAGTTGGTCGCCGCAAGCTCATCGGTCCAGTCGGTGAGCGGGTATACGGTCATTTCTTCGCCCATGCCGATATGCGTGGCAACGACCTTCATTTGCGCAGACTCAATCGAGCAATTGCCGTCCTTGTCCTTACGTAGAGTGAGCTCAGGCACACCACCGAGCAGGCTCATATCGTCAGGCGAGGTGCTTACGAAGTTGCCCGTAGACCAGTAGCACGGAACAGGGTTACCCTCAGCATCTGCCAGCACCTCGACCGGCTGCATTACGTGCGGATGGTTGCCAATGATCACGTCGGCACCCTCTTCCACCAGCAGCTGCGCCCACATGCGCTGCTCCGCGTTAGGCGTCGTCTCGTACTCCTCTCCCCAGTGAGGAAAGACCACAATCATGTCGGCCGACTCACGTGCCTTGGCCATCGTTGTGCGTATATGGCCCTCATCGAGCATCGACATGACACCGTCCGGATCTGGCATGCCGTTGAGGTCGAAGGTGTAGTTAAGGATGGCGACCTTGAATCCGTCCTTGTCATACACGTACACATCATCTACCGACTCAGTCGAACCATTGGGGTCAACCGCACCGACAACCGCAACGTCAGGATAGTTTTTGTGCCAGTACGAGAGCTCAGAAGACAAGCCCTCATAGTCCATGTCAAGCGCATGATTGGTCGCCTTGAGAATGACGTTAAAGCCAGCCTTCACCTCGGCGTCAGCCATCTCCTGCGGGCCATTGAACTGCGGATAGCTACCATAGCCGTCCGGGGCATCACCACCGATTTCGGGCCCTCCCAAAACCGTCTCCTGGTTGAGAACCTTGATGTCCTTGTCAGCTAGCTCATCGAGGAAATGGGCGTAAATGTGGTCGTAGTTGCGTGTACCATTCGACGAGAGACCGCTCTGGCGCACCTGATAGTGAAAGAGTATGTCGCCGACCATAAGCAGATTGATGTCGGTATAGTCGGGCTCCTCTACGATGGCCTGATCAGCAGAGCCATCAGCAGCAGCGGTTTGGTCGTTCTGCTGACCCTCTCCACCCTTGCATGTACGCAGTACAAGGAGACACAGGAGTCCAACGAACACGAGGCCCAAAACGCCAATCGCTATAGGCAAGATGGGTAATCGCCGAGAGCGTCGGCGCCGAGGCGGGGCGTCTTCTACGGGGATCCTCGCAGATTGCGGCGGGCGGCGGCGCGCTTGCGGCTGTGATGACTGCGCCTTTCGACGGCGAAGCTGCTTCCGTGATGGATCCCGAGAAGGGTCGGCTTCGGAACCGCGCGTGGCGGGTGAGCCTTGTTGGCGACTCCTAGCTCGCGACTGTCCACGAGATGCCCGGCGGCTTCTACCGTTGGGCACCTGAGACTGCTGATTCGAACGCTGACGTGGCCTTGAACCCGAACGATGCTCGTTGTCTGGCATAATGCCCCCCAGTTCATCTGCGAATGGCGTGAGTTCTAATAATACTACCGCGCGAACATTATGCCGATGTGTTTCGTCAGAGAACGTGACTGCTCCACCCTGCGCCCGCATTGGGTGTGCTGTTCGGGAATGAACGTATGAGTCCCCGCGCAAACTCTACCTAGCGCGCACCACCAAAGCGGATGACGCAGAATTGGGTCCCGAGCATTGCGAAGAGTACGACCATCACCGCGAGATACGACCACACCGCTCCGTCAAACCCGACCACTCGTACGAGTATCGTCGAGGCGATGGCGACCACGAAGAACGCCAAGAGGTACAGCACCGTCGCGGCAGCCTGCCTACGCAGGACCGTGATGATCTGATACAAGAAGTCGATGCCGGCCGAGAGTCCCCCGGCCACAATCATGAGGTACTGTGCCATTCGGTACGGCTCGAAATCAACGCCATACATCAACCCGTTGAGCCAGACGCCCACCGCGCCAAAGAACAGCATCATCGCAAGCGTTACCACCACACTCACCACAAGCATCGCCACCACTATGAGGTCGAAGCGCGCCCGTTTGGCTCGGTCAGCCCACACGGTAGCGATGCGCACGAGCTGTGGCTTGTACACAAAGCCAACGATCATCAGGATGGACTGCGCAGGGAAGTAGATGGCGTTGAAGTAGACTTGGTCCTCATAGGGCAGCACACCCTCCATCGCAAACTTCGGCATCGTCTCGATGAGCGCAAAGAGGAACTGTGCGGCGAAGGCCGGGAAGCACTCCACAAAGAGCTCCGCAATCTCCACCCGATCTGCCCCTCGCGACTTGGGCGTCTCGAGCAGAGCGAGCGGCAACGTCAGCAAGAGAAACGATGCGACCGCAGCCACTGCCATCCCCATACAGGCAAACACGAGGTTGTGCGTCACGAAGAGCAGCACAGTGAAGACGACGATGCCAAGGATTGCCCGCGCAGCTTGCGACACGCCCGAAAGGTAGAGCTTGTCCATCTGCTGAAGTCGCGCTTCGTAGGTGTCAGCGAGTGCGTCGACCGCACGGAAACCGAAGGCGCCCCATGTGATGAGCGTCATCGTATGGTCATATCCTCGCACGACGCACCACAGGGCGCCGATAAGCAGCATGGCCGCACAGGTCATGATCCGCTGCACCTGGTAGGATGCGAAGGAATCCGCCTCGTCGATATCGGAGACCTGGTAGGTGCGCACGCCATAGTTACCTATGTAGAGCATCAGCGTAGCTGTAGTGAAGGCCATCGAAAACATACCAGCATGCTCAGCTCCCGCAAGCTGCGTCGCTACGATAGAGAGCAGGGGAAAGAGCGCGCCCCAAGCCCCCAAGCCCAACGTGTTCAACACATAGTCGCGAGTAGTCTGGTTGGCAGCGTACTCGGAGGCACCGGCCTCAAAGGAACGCTTGTCGGCCACGTCGAGTAGACGATCCCACCAGCGATTGGCCGCCCGCACAAGACGCGGCGGCTCGCCGGGCTCCTTTGGCTGACGAGCCCGGCGAGACTCGAGCAGCCATTCTTCTCGCTCGAGCTCCTGCTCGTACATCAATTCGCGCTCTCGTCTCCGCTCCCGCGCACGTTCCCGAGCCTTCACAGGACTGTCCTCGCGCTCGTGCGGGCGACGGCTACGGGCTTTGCGGCGCGAATTCATTCGCTTGTCATCCCTGGTGTCGCTCATAACGTGACCGTATTCGACGCTTATGCCAAGCGCAGAGACACATCGCGCAACTGTCGCTCGTCCACAGGCGAGGGGGCACCGCTCATGAGGTCGTTGCCATTGGTCGTCTTTGGGAAAGCCATGACGTCACGGATGGAGTCAGATCCCGCGAGCAGCATGCACACGCGGTCAAGTCCGAGCGCGAAGCCACCCATCGGAGGCGCGCCATGCTCAAGCGCGTCCATCAGGAAGCCGAACTGCTCGCGCGCACCTTCTTCCGTAAAGCCCAGCAGCTTGAGGATCCGCATCTGCAGCTCCGCATCGTGGACGCGCATGCCGCCGCCACCTGCCTCGTAGCCATCCATCACGAAGTCATACGTATGAGAGCCGACGGTGAGCGGATCGGACTCGAGGCGATCGAGATCGGCCTCCTCGGGCTGCGTGAAGGGTTGGTGCTCAGCCGCATAGGCCTTGCGGTCTTCATCCCAATGGACGAGCGGGAAGTCCACGACCCACAGGAAGTCGTGTCCCTCGCGCGGCACGCCCATGGCCTCAGCCATATGAACGCGCATTCCACCAAGAATCTCGCAGGTGAGCTGCCACGGTCCCGCCGCAAAGAGCACCAGGTCGCCGGGCTCGATGGCGCACTCCGCCTTGAGTCCGTCCATCTCGGCCTCCGAGAAGAATTTGGCAATAGGGCTGTTGACCGAACCGTCCTCGCGGAAGGCAACCCAAGCGAGACCCTTGGCACCGAAGGTGGCAGCCACCTTGGAGAGCTTGTCTATCTTGCTGCGCGCCCAGCCGCCAGCACCCTTGACGCTGATGCACTTGATGGCCTGGCCCTCGGTGTTTGCCGCCGTCGCGAATACGCGGAAGCTCGAGTCGGCAAAGATTCCGGTCACGTCGTGCAGCTCCATACCGATGCGAGTATCGGGCTTGTCGGTGCCATAGGTATTCATGGCGTCGAGGAAGGAGAGGCGGCGCAGTGGCGTCTGCATCTGCACGCCCACCTGTGCGAACGCGTCAGCAAGCACGTCCTCGAGCGCGCCCATCACGTCATCCTGCTCGACAAAGCTCATCTCGATGTCGACCTGCGTGAACTCGGGCTGACGGTCGGCGCGCAAGTCCTCGTCACGGAAGCACTTGGCCACCTGATAGTAACGCTCGACGCCACCCACCATGAGCAGCTGCTTGAGAAGCTGCGGCGACTGAGGTAGCGCGTAGAAGCAGCCCTGCTGCAGACGACTCGGGACGATGAAGTCGCGCGCTCCCTCAGGCGTGGACTTAAAGAGTGCTGGCGTCTCGACCTCCATAAAGGCACGCTTGTGCAGTGCCTCGCGAACGGCGAAGGTGAAGTCAGAGCGCAGACGCAGGTTGGCCATCATCGAGGGACGACGAAGGTCAAGGTAGCGGTACTTGAGACGCAGGTCTTCGGAGAGAGCCTGGTCGTCTTCGATCTGGAACGCGGGGACTTTTGAGCGGTTGAGCACTGCGACCTCAGAGGCGAGCACTTCAATCTCACCAGTGTGAAGGCGTGTGTTCGTCTGGCCCTCGGGACGATGGCGCACGACGCCGCTCACCTTGATGGGCCACTCGGGACGCACGGTCTCGGCGACGCGGAAGGGCGCACCATCAGCGACGTCGGGATCGAACGAGACCTGCGTCAAGCCCTCACGATCGCGGAGGTCGATAAAGATAAGCCCACCGTGGTCGCGTCGGTGCCACACCCAACCTGTAAGCGTAACCTCTTGGCCGATGTGTTCGGCGCGCAGCTCATCGCAGGTGTGCGTGTGCATGGAATGCTCGTGCATGGGGTTGTCGCTCATGAGAGTCCCTTCGTCCCTTGTCGCCCCGTGTCGGTACGGGCGACGTCCTAGCAGACGTCCGCGAGACGTAAACAGCGCCGCGCGGCACAGGCGAAGAATTATAGCACGGCTTATCGAGAAGCCACCCTGCAGACTAAGGCTTCGTTTTCGTGCACCTCACATAGGCTCCATGATTGTCCGTTTTTCGCGGTACAGGCGCATACGACGGGGAGAGGTGTCTTTTTACGCTATGCTTGATTATTCACGGCGAGCAACCCACAAGGAGCATGCCATGGCACATGACGACACCTCCCGCACCCCGCTCGAACTCAGCGTGCCTGCCATCGAGAAAGCCGATGAGAACAGGCCGAGCCCGCAAGATATCGACAAGTCACTGCCAAACCTCTTTGACGATTATGCGCAGGCCACACATGGCCGGAAGCCATCCGAGAAGGACCTGCCAGAGATTGACCCAGAGGAGACACACGAGGACCTCACTCGCGGCGTCGTGCGCACCCTTGCCTCACATCCCGCACACTTCGCGCAAGACACGCCTTATGATGACGGCGACGCCGACGAAGATGAGCCCGTCATCAAGCCGCATGGAGCGCATTTTGCCGTCCAAGACGCATTCGAAGAGGAGCCTTTAGACGATGGTGCTGACCTTAGCAATCAAGAGCTTGTCGAAAACACCGGCAGCGAAGCCTTAAACGACGACCAGTTTGTTGAGGAACCCCTTGCAGAAGAGGGGGCTCTCGTTGATTCCTTCGACAACGCTCCATATGTCGAACATCTCGCCTACGACGAGGTCGCGGCTGTCCATATCAACCGACGCTTCTATGTCAACGATGTGCCCTCCCCCTATCTCAGCAAACGCCAAGCACGGGAGAACATCGAGACGACTCGTCGCAGGCACACGGTTATTACCACGTTCTTTGTCTTGCTACTCGTTTCAGGCATGGTGGCGGCAGCAGGATGGTACGTCTGGGACACGCTCAAACCCGAGATAACCCGCGAGATTCCGAAGTTCGATACCGCAAAGATAGAGCGCATGGAATTCGTCGACTCCATCGACGCCACCAGCATCGTAAGACCCATAGATGAGCGCACCGTCTCCTCTGAGGTATCAGGCACAGTGGTAGAGATCGTAGCGGCTGAAGGAGCCTTCGTGGAAGAGGGCGACATGCTCTATCGCCTCGAGAACCCCACCATCGAAGAGACGCTCGCAAAGGCACAGGAAGCTTTGAACTACGCACAAAGCGAGGTAGATGCCAAGCAGGCCAACCTTGACGATGCGCAGAAGGCGCTTGATGCCGCACGGAAGCGAAACAGCAGCACGAACAGAACCAACAGCTCTAACAGCTCGAATAGCACTAACAGCACGAGCGGATCCAGCGAGACCAGCACGGGAACTTCCACGAGCACAAACTCTGGCACAGGCACGAACTCCAATTCGAGCACGACCGACAATTCAAACGGCCAACAGACCACATCCGGCAACGACAACTCCCAGCCCATCACCATCGCCCACAGCACGACAGGACCCGTCTTTCATCAGGCGATGGCCTCGCGCAAGGCTACAGGGCCCATCCTCCACATGGCAACGGAGACGACTGGCAACGACACCACAACGAACGGCACCACGACGAACGGGACAAGCGGGTCAAGCGGGACCTCAGGCAATGGAAACTCAACCTCTTCGAACAACGACACTAACTCTTCGTCGGATTCCAGCTCGTCTTCCTCCACGACCAACTCAAAGTCGACCTCGATAACAACGCTCGAGGCACGCGTGAAGTCGGCACAGAAGGAGCTCGACGACGCAAAGAAGAACTATGATCCCATCAAGGAGATGTTTGACCGAGCTCAGGCCCAGTACGACTGTCTCGTCGTGCGATCGCCCATAACGGGCACGCTGAGCGACCTCAACGCTCACGTGCAGCTGTCGACGGGTGTTGTGGGATCAGAGCGCCTTTGCACGGTGTCGGACCTGAGCGCATATCTCGTACAAGAGGAGATCCCCGACGATCGGGCAGGGCAGGTCTACGAGGGCGAGGAGGCACGCCTCAGCTTCCCCGCGATCAACGACCTCTTTGTGACGTCCTACGTCGTCGACGTGTACGACAGCGAAGAGAGTGGCGGCTGCGTCGCCAACGTAATCATCGAAAACCCCGACGAGCGCATCGCAAAAAACATGGCTTGCAACGTCTCCATCGTCGTGCAGAGCATCCCCAATGTCCTCGTCGTACCCCTCGAGAGCCTGAGCACCAATGACGATGGCACGACAGAGCTCAATCTGCTGATTGACCCGACACGCGGCATCAACACCTTCGTCCGTGTCAACGTACTCGGAAGGAACGCCACCCAAGCCGCCATCGAGGCGGACAACATCCAAGAAGGCACCACAGCCGTCGTATCCGGACCCGAGCCTCCTCAGCCTGCTGAGGAACCTGATAAGGAACCGGCTGGACCTGCCGAGGAACCCGCCCCGATTGAATGAGCGCGCATGCGCTCCATTCGCGCATGATCTGGAAAGAAGGTCGGCGCGTCAGTAAGGGAAAACCCCCTACTGACGCGCCGACCCTTCTTGGTTCCTCTATTGTTCGGCGCGTTTGCTGTTAGTAATCCCAACCGTAGCCGTAGTCGCCAAAGTAATAGTCGTCGCCGTAGTACTCGTCATCGACGCCTTCCTCAGCTTGGTCGTCCTTTTGCTGTTGCTGGTTCGGATTGGCCTTGGTGTCCGCCCCCTCCTGCTTCGGCACTTCAGGAACAGAGGAAGTGGTTGTGCCAAGGTCTACGCGATACTCACGCGCATTCGGGTCATAACCGTTGCCAAGCAGTTCCTGCAGGCGACGATTCCACTCGTCCACATCGGGCCAACCATCCCAACCAGTCCAGAGAATATCGTTCTGGTAGTTGGAGAAGAGGTACGTGCAGTAATCGGTCCCATTTCCGCGATGTGTGATGACCGGCTTGAGCGTCGCACTCGTCACCTCACAGACACCCTGGTCGTTGCGCGAGAGCTGAACCTCGGCAAGACCGCCCATGAGTCCATTGTCCGTGAGCGATGAAATCAGGTTGCCCAGCGAATAGAAGCACACGGCCTTGTGCCCATTTTCGCACTGCAATACCTCGACTGGCTGCAATACGCGCGGGTGCGTACCGATGATTACATCAACGCCCTCGTTTGCATAGATCCAAGCAAAGCGCCTCTGCTCGTCAGTGACGTTGGAGTTGCCCTCCTCGCCCCAATGCGGACAGGCGACGATCATCTCGGCACCTTTCTCGCGGGCCTTGGCAACGTCCTTGGCAATCTTGTCCTGCGTAAGATGCGAAACCACGTCTTCGTCGCTCTCGCTGATCTCAACGCTATGATTGAGCACTGCTACCTTGAAGCCATCCTTGTTGAATACGTAGACGTCCGAGACATAATCCGAAAGCGCAGGGTTGTTCTCAGGCTCCTCATCGGCAATTCCGAGGACAGGCATCTGCGCAAAATTCTCGTGCCACCACTGCAGCTCGCTGTGTATGCCCTCAGCCCCCGTATCGAGCGTGTGGTCGGTCGCTCGCAGAACCACATTGAAACCCGCTTCTTTCTCAGCACGACCGAGATCCTGCGGTGCGTTGAGGGGAACCGGAGCCCCAAAGCCAAACTTCTGCCCCGCTATCGCAGTCTCCTGATTCACGATGCGCAGGTCGAAGGGGGCTAGCTCGCTCTTGAGCTTCTCGAAGAGGTGGCCGAAATCGTAAGCGCCTGATTCGGTCCTTCCGCTCTCCGCAGCCTCACCGTCAAGAATCACATCTCCCGCCGACACTAGCGAGAGTGTGGCCGGCTGGATTGTAGTCGGCTCCTGCACCTCTGCTTGCTCGACCTCTTCGACAGGTGCCGCTTCATCTACACCCGGCAAGTCAAACGGCACGCTCTCGGGATCGATAAACTGCTTGCCAAATACGTACGACGCTCCACCGATGATGGCAACGAGGATTATGCCAACGATGATGCGCGCGACACGCCCCTTCCGCCGCCGCTTACGGTAGGCAGAAATCCCTTGCTCACGTGAGTAGCTGTCGCCAGATTGCGCGTTACCCATGCGCGTCCCTTTCCGCGATTGTGTCCGTCATTACATCATACTACGATAAGACGCGCAAAAACGCTGAGAGTATCAATCAAAAGGGAGTCATTATGCGCTACGACGCTGCAATCTTTGACCTCGACGGCACACTCCTCGACACGCTCGATGACCTCGCTGCCTCCACAAACCATGCCCTTGCTGCGTACGACTTGCCCCCTCGCACGACCGACGAGGTAAGGCAGTTCGTCGGCAACGGCATCATGAACCTCATACGACTCGCGACTCCTGACGGCTCTGACGCAGAACTTGTGAAGGCGGTGTACGACACATTCAACGAGCACTACGCCGCTCACCACCTCGACCTCACAGCCCCCTATCCCGGCATCGAACAGGTCCTGGACGACGTGCGTGGCGCAGGGATGCGTTGCTGTGTCGTGTCAAACAAGGGCGACTACGCGGTGGGGCCCCTCGTCGAGCACTTCTTTCCAGGGGTATTCGAGGTGGCGCGTGGCGAATGCGAAGGCATCAGGCGCAAACCCGCACCCGACACCGTGCTCTCTTGCATGAAAGCCCTTAACGCAGCACCAGAACGCTGCGTATATGTGGGTGACTCCGAGGTGGATGTCGCCTGCGCCGCAAACGCGGGCATCGATTGCATCATCGTGACGTGGGGGTTCCGCGACGAAGAATATGTGCGCGCACAGGGAGGCATGACGTTTGCGCACAATACCGGCGAGCTTCGAAGCCTGCTCCTCGCCTAACTACCGCCTGCCTCGCACGTCTACGGCTTCTTCCCCGACACATACCTGTAACACATTGTCATGGAGCGACATGAGCGCTAATATGGTGTGACCAAGTTTCTGTCCACGAGGGATTGGAGTGGCTATGGGCAAGAAGGCACAAGAGGAGCTCAAGATAAGCTACGAGGCTCTTGACGAGTATCTGCACATTAATCATTCGGTGTACATGCGCGTGGGATCGAAGGTCTATTACATTACCGACGCCAACGAGAACTACTGGCGTGCACAGGATACCTCGATTCGTAACCACAAGAACCATTTCGTAGACTGCAGCGAGCTCGTGCCGACCTTGGGCGAATTCCTCTCCTTGAGGTTCGTGAACGGCCATACCATCGAGGAAATCTTTGACCAAGCACACTTCTACGCCTCGATTACGGGCGAGCGAGACTAGCGCATTTAGGACCACCAAGCAATTCGTATTCCATGCGAACGGGCCATCCTCCAAAGAGGATGGCCCGTTTCTCTTATGAGAACCGACTCGCGCTACTCCTTCGGCTTAGTACCGTCTTCCTCACGCTCGAGATGGTGGATAAGGTTGCGGAAGGCATTGTCCACCGCATGCTTATGCGGTGACTTTGCCGCATAGCGTCTCACGGCAGCAGAGGACTTGTTGATGGCCTGAAGCGTACCTGGGCCGGCGACGCAGCCTCCCGGACAGGCCATGCCCTCGAGCAGATAACCATCGTACTTGTGGCGCGTCGCGTCGCGCAGCATCTTGCGACAGTTGTCGAGGCCCTCCGCGTTGAACACCTTAATCTCACGGCCGGGATCTCGCTCTTGGATGACGTTGACCACCGCGTTAGCCACACCACCTGCAACGGCGAAGTTTCGACCGTCCTCGGAAGCAACCTCAAAGTCAGAGTTCTTGTCATCAACGAGCTTGAGGTAGTCGATGTTCTTGGCCTTCATCATGCCAGCCATCTCCTCGAAGGTGAGCACAAAGTCCACCTCGGAGCGTATGGACTCGCGCATAGCTTCGAGCTTCTTTGCCGAGCAGGGACCGACAAAGACAATCTTTGCATTGGGATGATTGTCGCGGACCATGCGGGCCGTTAGCACCATAGGCGTAAGGGCCATGGATATGCACTCCTTATGCTCTGGGAACTCCATCTTTGCCATGGAAGACCATGCCGGGCAGCATGACGTGCCCATGAACGGCAGCTCGCTGGGTACCTCTTCCATGAAGTCATCCGCTTCCTCGATAGCGCAGAGGTCTGCTCCGATGGCAACCTCCTCTACGCCGGAGAAGCCAAGTTGAGCGAAGGCGTTGCGCAGCTTGCCGACGTTGCCCTTGCCACCGAACTGCCCGACGAAGGCAGGAGCCACGATGGCGATGACCTCGTCTCCACCCACAATCGAGAAGATAACCTGCGCGATCTGGCTCTTGTCGGCGATGGCGCCAAACGGGCAGTTGATGAGGCATTGGCCGCAAGAGACGCACTTCTTTTGGTCGATTTCGGCGCGTCCGTGCTCGTCGGAACCGATGGCGTGCATACCGCAGGCCTCTGCACAAGGACGCACAAAGTGGTGAATCGCGTTATACGGGCAGGTGCGCTCACAAAGGCCACACTTGATGCACTTCTCTTGGTCGATGACCGCGCGCTTGTGTTTAAAGCTGATGGCCTGCTTGCGACAGATCTCGCGACACGGATGCGCCAGGCAGCCCTGGCACATGTCCGTGACGGTATAGATGTTGTCGGGACAGGCGTTGCAGGCGAACTTGATGACGTTGATGAGGGGTGGGTTGTAATACGTGTCGGCAACCGTGGCGTCTTCCAAACCCTGACTCACACGGATGGGTCGGTCTACGCCCTTCTGGTCAAGGCCCATGGCAAGGCGGATACGCTCCTCAACGATAGCGCGCTCGAGAAAGACGCTCTCACGATAGGTCGCAACCTCGCCGGGAACGATCTGGTAGGGCAACTCCTCGAAGCGCGTGTCGAAGTCGGCGTCAGACCAGTTGGGGTTCTCGGTCGTCTCGTAGACGATTCGTGCCACCTCGGCAAAGACGCGACGGCGGATGTCGGTGAGATTGGTGTACACGCCACGCATGGTATCGGCCATAGGACCCTCTCCTTAAGGTCGGCAACGTTTGGTAGTTATGACTAGTATGTAGCAACAGCTGCACAGCGCAAACGAAAGCTTGGCGAAACGCCCCCGCCCTTCGGTACGCGCGGAAGAGGACACAAAAGGCGCCCTCCGCCTCGCACGCTTAATCTGGCATGCGAGGCGGAGGGCGCCTCTGACTTGCTCGTAAGTCGTTATGCAGCCTCTTGCAGCTCTGTCTCTCCGTCGGCAGTCTCAGTTGCGGCTGCGTCGGTAGTCTCTGCCGCGGCCTCGTCGGTAGTCTCGGTTGCGGCATCGTCCTTTGCGGTCTCGTCTGCGGCCTCGGTCTTAGCCTCGTCAGCAGCGGTGGCGCCCGGGAGAGCGACCTTCTCGACACCCTCGCCATAGATGGTGGCCCAGTCCACATCGCTCATGTGGATAAGAATCCACTTCTCATCGTTGGCAATCTGGGTCTGCTCGGTCGCACGCGCTTCGTCGCCGTACTCACGCACGTAGTCATCGCAAAGCACGAGCACGCCGCGTCCCTTGTACACAGGATTGGACTGCGCATAGTTCAGCATGGCGTAGTCGCCCGAGCTGTTACCAAAGGCCATGATGGGTTGCTTGCCAATCTCGCGCGCAATGGCGATGGGCTTGCCGGCCTTTGCGGTCTCCTGGCCGAGCTCCTCACCGAGCAGGACGTCCTCACCCTGCTCCATGTTGTACTTGTCATACTCCTCGTCGCCCTGTTTGGTGG
Source organism: uncultured Coriobacteriaceae bacterium (assembly GCA_902766445.1). Classification (GTDB taxonomy): domain Bacteria; phylum Actinomycetota; class Coriobacteriia; order Coriobacteriales; family Atopobiaceae; genus RUG440. Next base: position 1,489 of record CACXDP010000195.1, on the reverse strand, counting down.
CCTCGAACGACACGTCGGTACCGATGATGTGATCGAGCGGAATGTCCAAGACGGTCGGCACGATGGCGCGCACGAATTCGCGCTCGCAGGCACTGACCATCCAGACGTCGAAGTTGTTGGCCTTGAGATAGTTGATGACTTCGATCATGGGCTTGTACCAAGACTCACCATAGGTCATGCCCGAGAAGCCCACGGCGTCGACGGACTTGGCAAAGTTGACGGCGAACTCACGGAATTGCTCCTGCGTCAGGCCAGCGAACTCGGTGGCAATCATGCGAGCCTTGTTCTTCTCCATCTCCTCGGTGGGTTTCTCGCCCGCGTTGATGGTGTCACGAATCTCCTGGCACTGCTTCACCGCTTCGGGGGAAGGCTTGTACTCGGGCTCGTTATAGCTAGGATTGTCGAGCACGCGGTTAAGCAGCATGCACCAATCGATGTAGAAGGGCGCCTTCTCGCAGATGATTGTGCCGTCCATGTCAAAGGTGGCAATGCGATCCTCGGGCGGGACGTAGTCTGCACTCGACTCGTCGGTGACGGCCTTCACGAACTCAACGATCTCGGCGAGCGACTTGGAGTCCGCCTTCCAAGAGGGGAAGACCGTAGCGTAGTCGATATTGTTGTTGTCGAAGGCTGCAGGAGCAGTCGCTGCATCAGTGCTGGCGTTGGTCGTAGTCGTATCCGTCTGCGTAGTCCCCCCTGTGGTCTCCGTCGTTGCAGTAGACGTTGAGTCACTAGCTGTCTGGCCGCAACCCGCCACGAACAGTGCGAGGCTGATACCCAGCACGCAGGCTAGGATGCGGCGCAACGGGCTTTGATGCGGCGTATGGATGGGTGAGTTGTGCATGATGCTCCTTTCGTCGTGCGCTTCACAAACGTTAAGGCAACAATAACATGCACCCATATCGATACGCTGGGCTTTTGGCGAGTGGCTTATCCTCACGACTTATTTGGCATACAGGAAGCGGGACCTTTCGCGTACCTTAGGCAGGCCAGTCGACATCGCGCGGCGGAAAGAAGCTCTCGAAGCGCTCGGGCCAGGGGGTGCGCACCACAACCAGTTCCTCGGTGATGGGGTGCAAGAAACGAAGCTCGTACGCATGTAACATGAGACCATCCGGCGCGACGCAGCCGTAGAACACGTCGCCCACGATGGGATACCTCTCTCGCGCGAGGTGGACGCGAATCTGATGCCGTCGGCCAGAGCGCAGCTCGCATGCCACGAGCGAACGATTGCCCTTTCGCTCGAGGCAGCGCGCCAGTGTAGTCGCGGACTTACCTGTGGAACCCACGCGCATGCGCCGTGCATCATGGCGGTCGCGCGCGATGGGATACGTCATGGTTACGATGCTCTTGGGGAACGCACCTTCAACGACCGCTAAATAGCGTTTGCGGATGAGTGCCGGTGCATGGCTGGCGATGAGCGCGTCGAACGCTGGCTGGAACTCCTCGGTCTGCGAGAAGAGCACGATGCCCGAGGTGTCCACATCCA